>NZ_JACDWU010000094.1:0-25267 GCF_016464045.1 Pseudoalteromonas sp. bablab_jr011
GGTATCTTTGCCCTTCGATCAACTGCTTGTAACTCATGGTATCTACTCTTGTTTTTTGGCGATTACAGAGTACCACCAACAGGCAGTTGATCTCTTCTCACCGTTTAACCATGAGTGGTGCACTTATTATCTGAATTCGGGGCTTAATTAAGTGGTCTATTTTGAGGCAATAAAACCGCGTTTATAACAAGGCAAAAATGTCGTTATTTAGGTGTTGCTCTGCATCCATGCAGTCATAAATCAGACATTTTTAACGCAGGTAGCAACAAGTTTAATCCCTCAAAATGATTAAGTATTATTGCAGGTTGGTATTAAACCGTTACCATATCTAAAAACTCACTAATGCTGTTAGCAAGTACATGGTGCGGTTTTTTGCCAACGTATTCTAAACACACCTGACCGTTTTCAACTAACACCGTAATCAGCAAATCATCTTGCTCTGTGAGGCCAATAAATACGGTCTCAGGCTGTTTTAACTTACGTTTCATAAGCACATGCCCGGTAATATTTTGTTGCAGGCGGCTAAAATCGTCTTCATTCCATGCTTGTAATAACTCAATATGATGATCGTTTATATTTAACAGCACGTTGCCTGCATAAAGGTGACCAAATAACGCATTTAACCCTTCAGGGAAGCGAAGCTCAAGTGCACTGGCTAGGTCATCTAAAGAACCTGCTGGCTGCTGCGCAACGGCACGCCATTGAATTAAACCTTGCTCGTCCACTTCACCGTGTTCACAAGGACTTGGCCAAGCGGTGTCATGTTCAATGACAGGAAGCTTTCCTGTACGCTCTAGGCATTTTTCACTAAATGCTTGGTGTAACTTATCCAGTTTTGAAGAAACAGACATACTGCGAAACTCATTAGCTTTAGGTATAATGCCGTTATTGTAACCACAAAAGTGTAAAGATGACAGATTACAGCAACTCCCCCGAACTGAAAAACAGCGTGCTTGGTAAGTCAACGGACTATGTTGATACCTATACACCTAGCTTGTTGTTTCCTATTGCCCGTAAACTAAACCGCGATGCACTCGGTGTGAGCGAAGATAACTTACCTTTTAAGGGCCAAGATATTTGGACAGGCTATGAATTATCATGGCTAAATAGTAAAGGTAAGCCGATGGTTGCTGTCGCTACATTCGTGTTTCCTTGCCAAAGTAGTCATATTATTGAATCAAAGTCATTCAAGCTTTATTTGAATAGTTTTAACCAAACTCGCTTTGCATCGACTGAAGAAGTGCACCAAGCACTTACACGCGATTTGTCAGCGGCGGTGAATGCAAACGTGAACGTTACTTTGTATCGTGCAGATGATCATAATTGCTTACCATTTAGTGCGCTACCGGGTGAGTGTATTGATGATCTCGATATTGAAATCTCAAGTTATGACATTGATGCAACATCGCTTTGCCATAGCCATGATGAAAAGGTATCTGAAACCTTACACAGCCACCTTTTAAAGTCGAACTGTTTAATCACCTCTCAGCCAGATTGGGCCAGCGTGATCATTCGTTACACAGGCCAAGCAATCAGTCACGAAGCCTTATTAAAGTATTTGATTTCGTTTAGAACTCACAATGAGTTCCACGAACAATGTGTTGAGCGTATTTACTGTGACTTAATGCAGCACTTAAACATTGATGAGCTTGAAGTGTATGCTCGCTATACACGCCGAGGTGGTTTAGATATCAATCCTTATCGCTCGACGAATCAAGACGCAACCCCCTTTAACGTGAAAATTAATCGCCAATAAGCAGAACTCAAGCAATAAAAAACCGAGTAAAACTCGGTTTTTTATTGCTTATCTAATCGTTAAGCAGCATTGCAGAAGAGATTAACGCGTCGATTTCTTTTTTAACAGCCCAGCTTCGTTACTCATCGTTGAAGATCGCAACATACGTTGGTGTTGTATTTGATTTACTCGCGCGATACATGCCAGCAGTATTAAACGGCAAACTAATATTGCCTTTCGTATCAATAATAATTACACCGCCAGTGCCACCAACAGGCATTAATACATCGTGGATGACTTCGTTACCCGCTTCAGCAATCGTTTTACCTTGGTATTTCACACGTGCGCAGATATCTGCGGCAACGTTGTAGCGAATAAAGTACTCGCCATGGCCGGTTGCCGACACAGCACACGATGCATTTTCGGCAAAGGTGCCCGCACCAATCACAGGCGCATCACCAACGCGTCCAAAGCGTTTAGCTGTCATTCCCCCCGTTGAAGTACCTGCCGCAATGTTGCCATTTTTATCTAGTGCAACGGCACCAACCGTGCCCATTTTGTAATTAACAGGTAACGCTTTATGTGCTGCTTGGTAATCTTTGCTGGTCACTTTCTCTTTATCGAGTTTTTCTTTGGCTTTTAGTAAAGCTTCATATCGGTTTTCGGTATCAAATAAATTATTTTCAACCAATGGCATGCCCTGAGTTTTTGCAAACTCTTCGGCTCCTTGGCCACTTAACATCACATGCACCGATTTTTCCATCACTAAACGCGCTAGATTAATGGGATTTTCAATATGCTTTACACCTGACACGGCACCGGCTTGACGAGAACGGCCATCCATAATTGACGCATCTAATTCGTGTGTCCCGTCGTAGGTATATACCGCACCACGCCCTGCATTAAAATAAGGTGAATTCTCAAGTACATTGATTGCCGCAGTGATGGCATCTAAGCTTTCTCCGCCTTTTTCTAACACAGAATAGCCTGTTTCAACCGCCTCTTTTAATTTTGCACGGTAGGCTTTTTCTTGCTCTGGGGTAAAACGGCTTTTCTCGATGGTTCCCGCTCCACCATGAATGGCAATAGCGAATGGTTGCTCTGCTGAGTAAGCAAACGTGCTTGTCGTTAACGCACTGAATGCAACGACTGAAGTGAGTAATGTTCTTAGCATAGTGGGCACTTAAATTGAGTGTAGTTTGTAAGCCCAATGTGAATAATTTACGACTGTTTTTCAAGCTTTAACCGACGAAAGAAACAAAAAAAGCGCCTAATGGCGCTTTTCTGTTTGCTGTTTAAAATTAAGCTTTAGCCGCTTTTAAACGCGCTAAACGTGCTACTTGATGAGTAGACGTTAAGAAAGAGTAGATAGGTGCTAGGTAACCACGTTTACGAAGGTCTAAGAACTCTTCATCGCTTAATGAGTTAAGTTTTTTCTCATCAACAAGGTAGATACCGTTAATGTCTTTCTTCTCACCTTTGATTTCTACTGTTAGCGTTTGTGCTACAAGTAGTTCTTTATCTGCAAGGTATTTAGTGAATGCTTCAGTTACTTGAGAAAACTCGATGAAAGAAACAAGCGCTTCTTTACGACGTTTAAGGTACTCAGTTTCTTCACCATTTTCGAAAAGTGCATTACCAGTTTCTTCGCTAACTAAAGGGCTTGCTTCGTCGATAACGATGCCAAATTGATCAGCTTCTGGGTGCTTAACAAGACCCAGTGGGTAGCGAGTCATTGCCATTGGTGCAAATGCAGCTGTCCACTTGTCGTCTTGAATGAAAAGGTTTTCACCTGGCTCTAGACCAAATAACGCAACGGCTTGAAATTGACCTGACTCGTTGTTTTTAACAAATGCCATTGGGAATTCATTTGCGATACGTGCAAATTCGTGTGCAACCACAGGAACTAAATGCTGAGTTTTCATGAACTCAATGTTGATGCCGTTTTGAATTTTAGTGTTGGCATGTTTTTCGTTATGTAAAGGCTGTACTTGTTGCTCCGCCATGATACTGCTCCATTAAATTTTATAATATGTTTTTTGCTGTTAGTGCCCAAAGCCTATAGGTTTTGGCAACAAAAAGGAAGTGAAAATTTTGTGGCAGTTTGTAGCAATACAAGCAACCCACTGGTAACAAAATACACTACAACTTTTTAGATGGCATCAGCAGAAAGGTTTATTAGGCGCTGGAATTGTCCAAGTGACATTAAATGCGCATATATAGCTTCTAGCATGCCATTTTTTTGCAACATTAAAAGGTCATCATCACCTAAAGACTTAAGAAGGTCGCGATCTACCGCATAAAGTCCTAAGATTTGTTTTTTATTACCGTCACCAAGATCATACTTAAACGGAAACTCTGCCAATAAACCTAATTCACGTAACTTATTTAAAAAGTATTCTGACATCGCTTCTTGTTCTGCTATGTTTTTAAGTTGGGCTTGTTTCGATCTTAAATAATCTGATGGTTCGCCGTTAGCATTAAAAAGCGCTATACCTTCTTGCTCATCATTTAAGGCTGACGAGTTTACGGCCATCATTACATCGCCATTTTCCCCTTTAGCTAGTGAAAATGGGTACTTTGAAATATGTTGTGGTATATAAATCGAATCAAATTTCCCTTTTTTCATGAATACATTTTTACCCGCTTCAAGCCCTAATACAGCAACCATTAAGAAGCGTTCTTCATTATTGGATGACTTCATAAAACAAATGGGAAAATTTAGGGCAACCTTAGCCAATTCACTTGGTATCACATTAATTACATGTTGCGACGCAATATGGGGATAATATATATCAATATCTATGTGATAATTTTGATGCTGATCCACACTAAAAATTTCATAAACCTCTGACATAACTCGCTCTTTAATTGTTATAATTAATTTTAAATTAACATGTATTATCGGCCATTAAAAGCATGGAATTAAACAGAATAAAAGCAGAAAGCACAACCCAACTTAAAAGCCATTTAGAATCATCAGAAAAGCCTGTAATTATAACAAATCTTTTTAGTGATTGGCCTTGCATTTCTTTAGCGAAAGAGTCGCCACTTAAATTTTTAAGAAGTCTAATGTCGCAAGCCAATAATGTGAATGTAGATACATTATTAATTAGAAAAGAACACAATGGAATAATCGGTTACTCTGATGAGAGCTTTAACAATCATACTTTTACTAAATATGAAGTACCCTTGCAATCAGTTTTAAAAAGGTTGACTATTGATTACAACAAGGTTGATATCGATAGAGTCGCGATTCAAAGTGCATTATTATCTGAATGCCTGCCAAATTTTAGCACCCTTAATCCATCACCTGATTTCTTAGAAAGTATTACACCTGGAATTTGGTTAGGTAACGAAACCACAGTCCCTGGGCACTATGACACAGAGCACAACATAGCACTAAACCTTTGTGGTAAAAGAACTTTTTATTTACTCCCAACGCATGCTATCTCTTCTTTGTATCTAGCACCGATTGACCGCGCAATCACAGGACCAGCAATAAGTTTAGTCGATTTTGAAAACCCAGATCTAGATAAGTTTCCTAAATTCAAGTCTGTCCAAAATCAAATAGTTACAGCAAATTTACAAGCTGGTGAGGCATTATATATCCCTCCTTTATGGTGGCATAATGTAAAAGCTAAAGATAAATTTAATATGCTAGTTAACTATTGGTGGAAGGATGATTTTTTATTAAAAAATACGACTCAACAACCTTCTGATAGTTTACTACACACATTATTAACGATAAGAAACCTGCCAAAAAAACAAAAATCCGGATGGCAATCTATATTTAATTATTACATCTTCAATAATGATGAAAATACTTATGAAAAAAATAATTACAATGGAATATTATCAGCAAGCAAGGATGATATAAAAGATATTGAAGAAGTCATAATAAAAAGAATTAACAAACAAAAACGCCGCTAAAGTTAGCGGCATTTTTATTTTTAACTATTAATATTAGAAGCGGAAATTCGCACCTAATACAAATCGACGACCATTTTCATAAATTGATAAAACACGGTCTTTACTTGTATTATACTCAACCACTTTTTCATTAGTTAAGTTAATACCTTCAAAAACAACTGAAATATTATCGGTGACATTTACAGTTGTACTGAAGTCTAGTTGACCATAGTCATCATTCCATAGCTCTGCGCCTGAAGAGTGTAAACCTTTGTACCATTCAGTGCGGTAGTTATACATCGCGCGAACTGAGAATAAGTCACTTTCATAGTATGCCGAAGCATTTAACATATTTTCAGATGCCCCCAAAACTAAGCCTGAACCTGGGTTATTAACATCACGTTCGCCATCATTATTTGCATCTGTGTAAGTATAGTTAGCTGATATACCAAAACCACTTCCTAAATCATACTGCAATGTAGCTTCTAAACCTGTTGTTGTACCACCTGGGCCATTTTCAGGACGTGTAACTCTAGCAGTAACCCATTTATCAGTTTTTTGGTCATAAAAATCTTGATTGTATGTACCTGATGTCTGATAGCTTTCAATATCTTTGTAGAATAGCGTAATGGCAAAAAGTGATGCATCATCAAAATAATATTCCCATGCAGCATCAAACTGATTTGCTAATTGAGGGTCTAAATTAGGGTTACCCGCTTGTGCTGTTGGGTTATCTTCCTCTAAATCGCCAGGTGCGGTAATTGGTGAAATATCAAAGAAGTTAGGACGAGCCATCGTTCTTGCCGCTGATAGACGCACAATTTGGTCTTCCGCTAGATCATATGACAAGTTAAAGTTAGGAAGAATTTCCGTATAACTGCGAGATTCAGTTACCCATTCAAGCGTTGACGGAACTAAATCTGGGTTTAACCCTGGGTTATCAACTGTTAATAGGCCAGATGAATCCGAAGAGAATAAGTAGCCCGAAGAGTCTTGTTCTGTCTTCGCGACACGAACACCTAGGTTACCACGATAATCATCACCAGAGAAATCACCCTGTAAATAGAATGATGTTTTCTTCTCTTCAACCTCAAATATTTCACCTAGCACTTTATGTGCAGCATATGATGCGTCTGGACCTAAGCCAAGTTCAAGCATTTTAGCGCTGTTATGTGTTAATTGCTGTGTAATATCACCATTAACAACATCAGCACCTACACTATCAGATCCTAAAGCAAGATCACACTTAGCCAAAGTAGGACAATCAGTGCTAATGATTTGAGTCATGTAGTTAGGGCTTACACCATCATTTGCATAACCCCAATGCCAACTGTAAGCTTCTCTATCTTGAGTACGCTTCTGATCACGATACTTAACACCCACTTTAACAGCAGTAAATGCCCCCATATCTACTGGAATATCAAAGTCTACTTGAGCATATGATTCTTCATCTGTAGTAGGTTTATTCCCCCCCCAAATCCAACCACCGTTAAATTTAGAAGGATCTGTACCATCGATGCCTGCATTAACTGTAGGTGTGCTTCCCGTTAAATCGAAATTGTAATTACCTTGCCCACCATACTCCCAAGACGTTTCATTCAAAGTACCACCTTCTGCTTCAGTAGTACCTAATTCAACGTTCATATTGAAAGAATCGGTCGCAAAATCAATATCTAAATGAATTGAGTTAGTGTCGGTGCTTGAAATACGGTTTATATGATTCCAGCGAACATCAGTACCACCACTACCATATACAGCATTAGCTCCTTCGTAACTCAAAGTAGCGTTAGATGCTGGATTCATAAGTAAGTAGTTTGAGTTTGTGTTATTCACATCCATATTTGAATCTAAAATATTTAGAGTCGCACTAAATGAATCGGATGGCGCAAATTGAATTGCACTAAAAAATGTTGTTCTTTCACGATCTTGACGGAATACTGGTACACCCATGGTACGTGGTGTATACGTACCATCATCTTGCGCATCCCAACCAAGAACTTCAAAACCTTCACGGCGCAC
This sequence comes from Pseudoalteromonas sp. bablab_jr011, assembly GCF_016464045.1. NCBI lineage: Bacteria > Pseudomonadati > Pseudomonadota > Gammaproteobacteria > Alteromonadales > Pseudoalteromonadaceae > Pseudoalteromonas > Pseudoalteromonas sp. bablab_jr011. The sequence goes on from NZ_JACDWU010000094.1 coordinate 7,667, forward strand.
AGTACGATCTGATTTAGAACCCGAAACTAAGATACCAAACTTTTCATCTTCATTTTTCCAAGAAAATAAACCTTCAATTAAAGGGTCATGTTTTTCAGATGTTTCTGAATATTGACTCTGAAGATTTATATAGGTCGTATTTGCATCTAAGTCTAGAGGTTTACGAGTATGAAGAATAACTGTACCACCGATTGAACCTTCGTCTAAACGTGCTTCTGGTGACTTATATACTTCTAAGTTGCTAACAAGCGAGGAAGGAAGCATAGTAAAGTTAAAGCTACGCGAAGGATTATCTAGAATAAACCAATCTGCAGTACCAACGTTTTGACCATTTAATAACGTACGGTTTTTAGTTGGATCTGAACCACGTACCGTAATTTTTTCACCTTCACCAAACTCACGGCTTACACCTACGCCAGTAATGCGTGAAAGTGACTCGGCAACATTTTTGTCTGGAAATTTACCAATATCTTCAGCCGTGATTGAATCTACTACAGCATTGGCAAAGCGTTTGTTATTAATATCAGATTTAGCTGAAGCACGAATACCACGTACTTCAATAACTTCAACGTCTTCTTGAACTTTTGTTTCATCAGCTGCATATGCAGCGCCAGTGAACCCGGCACTCATTACAAGACCGATATTAACTGCTAATAAGCTTTTCTTAAAATTTTTAGCTAACACAGGATTCCCCTTGAATCATTTTGTTGGTTTTTATATCACTTCTGCCCAGTGATGATGACAACGCTGTCATCTAGTAACAAACCATACACTCTAAATTACATTTGTGCTACATCTTTTTGGTGAATTTGTGCAAAAAATTGGCAACAAATAAACAAAGTTATTGATATAGAAGAAAATTAATTATTAGATATTTAAGAATTGTTACATTTAAACGGCGCAAATATAACATGAGTAATGAGGCTGATGACAAGTCACAAATGATAACTTTGTGAAATTGACATCATTTTTTGGACTTTTTTGTAAGCTTAACTTGCCAGTGACCACTTATTAACCATAACAAAAAGTTATAATAAACCACTGTTTTTACAATATGTTAGAATTAAAAAAACGTTCTATTTTGGAACAGCACTGTCACTGGAAAAGAAATGTTAACTTTTTTCAGGGCAGAAAGAGTCAAGGGTTATGGTAATAAAAATCAATATCAATGACATCGCTGTCATTTTTAAGTATAACGAGTCATTCTTACGATGTCTATCGTTTTTATATTTTGTTATTGAAACAAAAAAGCGAGCCTAAGCTCGCTTTAAATACAGAGATGTTGATTAGAAACTAAGGTGCCCAATAAACTTCAATATTAATTGTTGGATGGTTAAGAACTGCTCTAAGTGGCATGTCTGCAACATCACCACCCTCTTTCGCTTGTTTGTATACAGCCAGTTTTTCTTCACCACTGATCAACAGCTTAACCACTTTTGAATGAGCAATCGCTGCAAGCGTTAATGTCATTCTTTCAGTAATTTTACCTGTCACATCACTTTCAATCGCATTTATTGCACACACCAAATCATCAGTGGCAAGCCCATGCTCTAATCCATCAGCGTGTGGAAACAACGATGCAGTATGGCCATCTGGCCCCATTCCCAAAATGGTTACATCAAATGGGCGCTTTAATGTCTGATAAGCAGCTTCACATTGAGCAACGCCATTGTGTGCTGTTAACGCATCATTTTTCATTGTAATGAAATTAGCGGCTGCGCCTTTGTTTTGCAATAAGGTGCTGTTGATAAATGCTTCGTTACTTTTGTCATGTGAGGCATCAACCCAGCGCTCATCGACCATTGCAACATCAATATTTTGCCAATCAAGATCAAGGTTAGATAAATGCTTATACGCAGGTGCAGGTGAAGAACCACCCGATACCATCAATACAGCACGGCCATCATCTTTAATGCCTGCAACTAAACGTTGCTCTAAACTTGCTGAAAGCTCAGCTGTTAATTCGTCTTTGCTTGCAAAGAATTTTTCAACAATTGTAGCCATCTTAATTATGCCTTGTCGCCAGTGTTAAACCATACATGGTTATTTTCTTCGAGTAGCTCATCTGCATCTTCTGGGCCCCAGCTACCTGCACGGTATAACGATGGTGCCCCTTTTTCTTGCCAGCGTTCGATAATTGGATCAATCCATTTCCACGCTTGACGAACTTCATCACGATGGATGAAAAGTGATGGATTATTTGCTGCTGCATCTAACATTAAACGTTTATAGGCATCAGAATGGAAACCATTGCTGTAAGCTTGTGATAATTCAATGTTCATTGTCACAGGCTCTAATTGCATTTCAAGGTTATCAAGACGCTTCGACATCAAGGTTAACTGAATTGTTTCTTCAGGTTGTAGTCGGATCACTAAGCGGTTCGGCTCAATATTTCCGACTTTATCGCTGTACACATTGTGCGATACTTTTTTGTATTCAACGACAATTTCAGCACAACGCTTCTTCATGCGTTTACCTGTACGAAGATAAAATGGCACACCCGCCCAACGCCAGTTGTCAATGTGTGCACGAATAGCAACGAAAGTTTCTGTTTTACTTGCCCCTTCGTTTAACTCTTCTAAATAACCAGGGACGATTTTACCGTCAAGGTTACCTGGTACATATTGTCCTCGAACAATATTTGCATCAACATCTTCTGCAACCAATGGACGCAGTGATTCAAGTACTTTTAATTTTTCAGTACGAATGCTATTCGCTGTTAATTTATTTGGTGACTCCATCGCCACTAAGCAAAGTAACTGCAACAAGTGGTTTTGTACCATGTCACGCAAAGCACCTGCTTTATCATAAAAACCAGCTCGGCTTTCAAGACCCACAGTTTCAGATAAGCTAATTTGAATATTGTCGATAGACTTTGCATCCCACATATTTTCAAATAATGAATTTGAAAAACGCAGCGCCATTAAGTTTTGTACGGTTTCTTTACCTAAATAATGATCGATACGGAAAATTTGCTCTTCAGTAAAATACTCAGCGATTTTGGCATTAATTTCTTCTGCAGACGCACCGCAATAACCAATTGGCTTTTCTACAACAACACGTGAAGTTTCCGTGATAAGCCCTTTTTTAGATAAAATTTCACAACAACTACCGTACACGGCAGGAGGAAGCGAAAGATAAAAAACACGAGACTTGTCGGTATCGTGTTCATCTAAAATATCTCTTAATTTATCCCAGTCATCATCGGCTTCTGTCACATTAGAGACAACGGGTACTAAATATGCTGAAAAGGCTTTCCAGTCTTTTGCGTTAAACTCGCCTTTTCCTAAGAAGTCTTGTAATGCTTTGTGCGCAGTTTCTATGTATTCTTCACATTTGCTTTGCTCACGTACGGTAGGAAGGATACGTGAACCTTGAGGAAGGTTGCCCTCTTGATAAGCGCGATACATGGCAGGAAGTAATTTGCGTAACGCAAGATCACCACCGCCCCCAAAAATTACGATATCAAATGGATTTAGCATATATCACTCTCTACATTGGCAATGCCATTTAGTTCACTTCATGTTGTATGGCAGTGCGTATTGTTATACGGATGATTTGGCCGTGTTAGCAGGTTCCCTTAACAAAGCCTGTTGAATTTTTTTGTAAGTAGCTTACTCATTATTCTTATAGTGTGCTGAAGTAAATGAGTCTTAGGGGCTCTGTAAATCCTCTCACAAAAATACAGGCCCTAAGAACTCCAGCGCTACCCGTTCAAAGGTATTTTTTTTGCAGCAATGCTGCGAATCTGTTACTGCTTACGATGTGTTTTGTAGTAAGCGATCAATCCGTTGGTTGAGCTGTCATGAGGATGGCTCACTGAGTCATCACATAATTCAGCTTCAATTTTAGAGGCAAGTCCTTTACCTAGTTCAACGCCCCATTGGTCAAATGAACAAATTTCTAAAATAATGCCTTGGCAGAAAATCTTATGCTCATAAAGCGCAATTAAACGACCCACTGTTTTTGCATCTACTTTGTCTAGTAGCATTGACGTTGTTGGGCGATTGCCTTGATGAATCTTATGATTCAGTAATTCTGCAATTTCGGCTTCAGATTTACCTTTCGCGGTCAAATCTGCTGTTACTTGCTCTGCATCGACACCGGCCATCATGGCTTCTGTTTGTGCAAAGAAGTTTGATAATAAAATATCATGGTGTTTGCCAACATTCACTTGCGGCTCAATTGACGCAATAAAGTCAGCAGGCACAATCACATTACCTTGGTGTAAACATTGGTAAAATGCGTGTTGGCCATTAATACCTGTCATACCCCAAATGATTGGAACTGTTGTATACGGTACAGTGTCCCCTGCAAAGTTAACATGCTTACCGTTACTTTCCATTTCGCCTTGCTGTAAGTACGCAGGTAGCATATGCAGTGCTTGATCATACGGTAAAATAGCGTGCGACGTATGACCTAAAAAGCTTGTATTCCACACACTTAAAAGTGCCATTAATAAAGGAATATTAGTTTCAAAGTCAGCATTTTTAAAATGCTCATCAACTTCAAACGCACCTTCTAATATCGCTTCAAACGCGTCGAAGCCTAGGTACAACGCGATTGGTAATCCTATCGCACTCCATAAAGAAAAGCGACCACCGACCCAATCCCACATTGTGAATACGTTTTCATCAGCAATACCAAATGCAGCTGTTTTTTCTAAATTTGTGCTCACTGCTACAAAGTGCTTAGCGATATGCGTTTCTGCCTCTGCCGCTTGTAAAAACCACTCAACAGCCGTTTTAGCATTCGTCATCGTTTCTGACGTAGTAAATGTTTTCGAAGAAATCACAAAAAGCGTGGTTTCTGCGTCTAATTCTTTTAAAACAGATGCAATCTGTACACCATCAACATTCGATACATAATGCACGTTTAACGTATCGTCAGCGTAAGCGGCCAATGCTTCAGTTGCCATTTGCGGTCCTAAGTTAGAACCCCCGACACCAATCGCGACAACATCTTTCACTGCTTTGCCAGTGTAACCACGCCACTCACCGCTGCGCACCTTATTTACAAAGGTCTTCATTTTAGCCAGTTCTGCGTTGACTGCATCGGTCACATTCTCACCATCAACCACAATAGCCGTGTTTGCACGATTACGAAGAGCGGTATGAAGTACGGCACGATCTTCAGTGATATTAATTTTTTCACCACTGAACATTTTTTCACGCCATGCACTCACATTGCACTCTTTGGCTAATGAAATGAGCTGCTCAAAAACCGTTTTATCAATATGTTGCTTTGAATAATCAAATAATACGCCTGGGATTTGAGTAGAGAATTGTTCGAAACGCGCACTATCTTCGGCAAATAAATTTTTAAGATGAATTTGTTTCATCTTCTTTGCACTTTCTGACAGTGCTTGCCAACTAGCTAATTGCGAACGGCTGCTCATAAACATAATCCCCTAAAAACTTACAACAAACTGATTTAAAACTATCTTTTTATTAATTTAGAATAAAGACAGCAACTAAAAACACGAAGTAAAATAACACTAAGTTAAAATGACAACGCTGTCAATGTTCTACTTTTACATTTTATAGTCGAGATAATAGCGCAATTTTTCTCTTTTGACACCGGTATCATAAAAATTATCTCAATTATTTTACTGCTAATTTGGTAGAACATTAGATACACTAAACAACTTATATTAAATATTAATGTACTTAAGTAAGAAAAGCGTGCAGGAGCACATCTTTCGAGTAATATTATAATACAATTATAACGAACTATAAAGTAACCGTATGAAAGTAACCATAAATGATGTAGCTAAACTTGCGGGTGTTTCTATGAAAACCGTTTCGCGAGTGATCAATAAAGAGCCATCGGTCAGAAAAAAAACGTATGACATCGTGATGGACGCTGTTAATACGCTTAACTACCAACCTAATCTTGCAGCTCGAAATCTTGCGGGTACATCTTCTTTCACTGTCGGCTTAGTGTATGACAACCCGAATGCCTATTACGTTATCGATATGCAAAATGGGGTTTTATCTCGTTGTAAAGAAGAGGGCTATGAACTTGTAATCCACCCATGTAGCTACACCGACAGCAATATGGAAGCAGATTTTAAGACCATGATAAAACGCTCTCGTTTAGCTGGTTTAGTCCTCACTCCCCCACTATCCGAGCAAAATAGTATTATTGATATGCTCGATGAAATGGGTATCCATTATGTGCGTGTATTATCTGGCCGCCCTACAGACGAAGACCAAGATACGTGTATTTATGTGAACGATTATGAAGCTGCGTATGAAATTACTGCTCATTTATTATCGCTTGGTCATAAAAACATTGGCTTTTTATGCGGCGACAAAGAGCATAAGTCAACCACTGAGCGCTTAGAAGGCTATCAAGCTGCGCTAAAAGATCACAACATCACGCTCAACAATGCACTGGTTTATGAAGGCCAATATTCATTTGAATCAGGCGTTGAAGGAGCCAAAGCGTTACTTGGTGAGAACAACCCACTGAAAATTACTGCGCTTTTAGGCGGAAACGATGAAATGGCAGCCGGTGCGTTGTTCGCGTCTCGGCTAATGGGAATTGAAATTCCAGAGCAATTATCAATCACCGGGTTCGAGGATTCACCATTCTCGCGCCAAACATGGCCTAAACTAACAACCGCGCATCAGGCTAATGATGTGATTTCACAACATGCAGCGCGCCTGTTATTCAGAAAAACACGTGGTGCGCGCAATCAAGATAAAGACATTATTACCACATTCACCCCTTCGTTGGTGATACGTGAAAGCTCAGGGCCTAACAGCGCCTCCTGATAAAACACATCAACTATACAAAAGCCGCTATAAATAGCGGCTTTGTTTTTTATAACTCAATGGTGCTGTGTCGCGCTAATACCAGTTCGCTTAATTCAGTGGCCTATTTTGAGGCAATAAAACCGCGTTGATAACAAGGCAAAAATGTTGTTATTTAGATGTTCTCGGCAATTGCTTCTGCATTGCTCTGCATCCATGCAGTCGTAAATTAGGCATTTTTAACGCAGGTCGCGACAGGTTTAATTCCTCAAAAATTAAGTATTATTGCTGATTGGAATTGATCAGTGCGAGTCCGCCATTCAAGTTATAAACATGTTCAAACCCTAATTGCGATAAATTATTTGCAGCCTGCTTTGAGCGATTACCGCTGCGGCACACTAAAATATAATTTTTCGCTTTATCGAGTTGTCCTTGCACTATCGCATTTGCCATACGGCTCAATGGAATATTGATAACTTTCGCGTTCTCAACATTAAATACCTCAGCAAGATTAGCCACACCATGTTCGTAAGGTTCACGGGTATCAATCAAATAGGTTGCTTGATCGCCTAACATAGCTTTGGCATCCGTTGATGTAAGCTGTTTCATTGGCGTGCTTTCAAGCACATCAACGTAACCACACAATGGGTGACTTGTGTGCTGCTTTTGTTGATCGGCTTGCTGCTTTAATTCAATAAATTCAGCCTCACTTAACTGCCCATTAAGCAACGTCGCTAATAAAGGAGTCGTCGCTTTTTGTGCATGCCAATCCATCGCAAAGCATTGCTGGTAATCATGTCCCGAGCAAATTAGCGTAGTATCATCAATCAGGGTAGCGAGAGATTTTAATGATTGCACCATTTGTGCCGTATCACTGCCACTAATTACTGTGTTACCTAACCCACCAGGAAGAATTAAATCACCGCAGAAACAATAACTAACATCATTTGTTAGGCTATTTTCGAGTAAATAGCTCACACTGTCTTGGCTGTGACCCGGTGTCGCGACTTTACGTAAACGCGCGGTATTAAGTGCTATTGTTTCATCATTAACAGGCCAGCCTAATTCGTCTGTTTCATTGCCTACGTACTGCTCTGCTAGTTCTTTAGCAAGTAAACAGCGAGCAGATAAGCGTTCTTGATGTTTGTGTGTATCTAAAATAGCTTTAACTAACAAACCTTGTGTTGCGACAATTTTAGCCATTCGCGGTATCAGCTCAATAATTGGATCAATCACAACTGCGTGCTTATTGCTATCAACGTATAACCAACAACAAGCCGCTTGATGACGCAATTGAGTCAAACCAATTGCACAGACCTCTTGTTGAGGTGAAGTGCTGTCCGAAACCACCAAGCAATTTGCTTCAAGAATAGGTTTAAGCGAGCGGATCTTATCGCAGGCATAATTAATTTCTTGCTCGGTTACCGCTGGACCAAATGACATCCGAATTGCATTTTCACTCTGCCAATCAGATGCGCCCATTGCATCAAGTACAAAGCTGCGATTCGCACCAGAGCTACACGCAGAACCACCACTAACACGAATACCCGCAGCATCAAATAAGTCCATCACCTCTTTGCTGGTTAATTCGTTCACAGCAAAATTTAATGTCGTTGGCACTGAATACTCAAATTCATGATTAAACGTAATACTGCCAAACGTATCAATCAGTGCTTCATGTAGCTGCTTGCGAAAAGCATGTAACTGCTCTAGTGGTTTAAAGGTGTGATTATCTTTATCAAGCAATAACGAAAACAACTCGTTCAGGCCAGCAATACCCGGTAAGTTTTCTGTGCCAGAGCGCATGCCGCTTTCTTGACCACCACCGGCAATAAACGGAGTGTATGCACTGCCTTTACGAATATATAGCACCCCAATGCCTTTGGGTGCATACAGTTTATGGCCAGAAAAAGGCGCATAGTCTATTGTGGTTTGGCTTAAAGCCAAACGGGTTTTACCTAAAGCTTGAACACAATCGACCATCCAAGCGACGCGCGTGTTTTCACTGCGGATCACTTGCTCGATAGCCGCTAAGTCTTGAAACACACCCGTTTCATTATTGACTGCCATAGTGCAGATCATTAGAGCATTTGCAGCATGCTTGCGGATGAACTCATGATCTAAAATGCCGTATTTATCAACCGGAATAGCCAACACTTGCGCATTAATATCCAGCACATTGTTCCAGTGCTTTAGTGTATTTGGAACCGCTTTGTGCTCTGTGGCGCCATAAAGCAGCACTGGATTTTCAATTTGATGATTTTTTGCCGCTATTAATGTCGATACAACAGCAGTCTGAATACCTTCGGTTGCTCCCGAGGTAAACAATATGTCGCCATCAGACGCCCCAATCACATCACGTGCTTTGCTTCGCGTTTGTTCTAATAGATATTTTGCTTGAATACCTGTGATGTGTGAACTCGATGGGTTACCAAAACAGACTTGCATTGTATGAGACACTACATCTGCAATTTGAGGAAGTACCGGTGTCGTTGCGTTTGCATCTAAATAAATCTGCTGATTAGCATCGTCTGGAAGAAAAAAATTTGCCATGAAAAACGCACCATATTACTAAAAGATATATCTTATAACCTATTTTACATTTTTCACGTGTAAATTATAATAATCAATTAGTCAGTAAAGTGCGTTTTATATAGCTTTTAATACTAAGCTAGCTAGGAGTAAGGTCGACCTGCTTTGATGACCAGGCATTAATTAGTGCTTTAACAAGCGATGCCAGCGGTATCGCAAAAAACACGCCCCAGAATCCCCATAAGCCACCAAAAAATAAAACCGCAACGATTATAAATACAGGATTCAAATCAACAGCTTCCGAAAATAACAGCGGAACTAACACATTGCCATCGAGCGCCTGAATAACCCCATAAATAATAAGGATTGTCCAAAACTGGGTCTCTAAACCAAATTGGAATAGCGCAACAGCCGCAACCGGAATCGTCACCAAAGCAGCGCCAACAAATGGAATAAGCACCGATAAGCCCACTAAAACGCCAAGTAATGCTGCATAACGTAAATCAAGCACCGCAAATGCAATAAATGAAGCAGTACCGACAATTAAAATTTCAAACACCTTGCCACGAATGTAATTCATGATTTGCTGATTCATCTCTTGCCATACTTGGATAATAAGGCGGCGTTGTTTTGGAATTAATCGTTCAGCACTTTGTGTTAATTCTTGCTTGTCTTTAAGCATAAAGAAAACTAACAGTGGCACCAAAATCAGATAAATAAGCCAAGCAGCCACATCTTTTAACGACGTTAACGAAACCGACAGCGCAAGTTGACCAAATTCAATCACTTTTGCTTCAACGCTACTGACTATCGACTTAACTTGTTCAGAGGTAATTAAACTGGGGTAATCTTCAGGTAAATGTAGTAGCAGTGCTTTCCCTTTTTCTATCATGTAGGGGGTTTCTTGCACTAAATTACTGGTTTGCTGCCAAAGTACAGGCCCCATTCCAATTAAAATCATGATCATCAAACCGCTAAATAACAGCATCACTAAAATAGAGGCCGTAAAGCGCTTCATGCCTAGCTTTTCTAAATGAACAACAGGCCAATCAAGTAAATATGCAATGACCAGCGCAACCAACACCGGCACAATAAGAGAGCCAAAAAAGTAAAACAGCGCCACCGTTGCAATTAGCAGCAACAATAAGGTGACCGAATGGGGGTCGGAAAATTTATTTTCGTACCAAGCTTTTACATATTCAAACACGAATTGGCTCCACAATGAGTACACCTAATTTTAGGTCAATTTTAAAATGGTAATGATGTTTTTCTAAAAATCGCTGCATATCCTCACTCGACTCAGCAGCATTAAATGTAAAAGTAACTGATTGATTGGCAGATACTGCCTTATTTAACCCTAATTTAAACTGAATAAACTGTTGCGGGCATTTAAATGGCCGCAAATCACACATCAACATAACGAATCAACTACGTAATTTATATGAATAATAAGTATTAGATCACAGCACTCATTAAAAAATAAGTCTTTATAATGAGTAATAAATCATTTTTTTCTTAAAACACGCAAAGCAATAGTTTATCCTTATCGGATACCGGATAGTAAAGGAAACACGATGCCTGGCTCGCATAATAAAGCGCAATTACCAGCGAATCCAACTCTTAAAGAGATTAATTGGTTTAAAAAACAAATAAACTGGGGGGAATTACCTCCATTTTATCACATGGTGGCATCTTCGGTCAGCGAATCGGAAGGTATTTTAGATCATGGTTTTGACAATGCAGTAAAGCGGCTTATCGACCCGCGAAATTGGAATCTTGATATACTTGATGGACACGAAACAGAATTAGGCGAAATAGTGTGTAATAATAAGCCGCGCCTTGCTTTGCACCAAAGCTTCACGGACCGAGGGTTCGAGCTGTGGGCTTATCCTTATGCAAAAGATGTCACGGTCGATCAGTATATTAAAGATAATCGCTTTATGGAGTTTCGTGTGTGGGATCCACATACTATGAAAAATCTGATTCGTATCAATCAGCTACATAAATTTATTGCATTTTACTTTGAACGAGGCGATAAAGCAGATAAAGCACTGATCCTTCATGCTCATAAAGTTGTGCATAAAATCATAACTTTTTTACAACGGGAGTTGAACGTTGTTAAGCTAGATGGAGTCACAATAAAAGATTTCTATCAATTGTGCGAAAAAGATAGCCGTGCATGCAGCGACGAAATTGATATAGCCAAAGTCATGCTAGGTGAACAAATCAACAAGGAATAAAATGCGAATAAAATCAGCCTTTATTACACTATGCAGTGCATTATTAACGTTTTCGATACTGCATAGTGAGCCGTTGAAGGCACAAACAAATTTTAAGCTTCCAGATTTAGGTACCTCAGCACTGCAAGCATTGCCGATTGAAAAAGAGCAAGCAATCGGCGAAGTTATGATGATGCAAATTCGCGGCTCATCCCCTGTCGTATCTGATCCGGTACTTGATGAATACCTCACCACTTTAGGCCGTCGATTAGTGGCCAATGCCAATGATGTGCGTTTCCCCTTTTCATTTTTTTGGATCGACAACCCCGAAATAAATGCGTTTGCTTTTTACGGTGGTCATGTTGGTGTACACACGGGTCTCATTGCACAAGCCGATAATGAAAGTCAATTTGCCTCGGTACTAGGTCACGAGATTGCACACGTAACACAACGCCACTTAGCGCGTCGTATTCAACAACAACAAGACAATAATGCTTTAACCATTGCCGGTATGATTGCTGGTATTTTAGCAACCGTCGTTGCTCCCGATGCCGGTATTGCTATTATTTCAGCTAACCAAACACAAGCGGCATTTAGCCAACTAACACACAGCCGAGCTGCAGAACAAGAGGCTGACCGTATTGGTATGCAAACACTCAATAATGCCGGCTTCGATCCGCGCCAATCGAGTGAGTTTTTAACTAAACTGGCTGCACAAATTCGTTACAAGTATAAGCCACCGGCGTTTTTGTTAACTCACCCATTACCTGAAAGCAGGGTGTCTGATGTTCGCCTACGTGCCGAGCAATATCCAAAAAAACATTTCGAAGACAGCCTCGAGTTCAATTTAGCAAAAAGCCGAGTTATTGCTCGCTATTACCAGAAATCAAAAGCTGCTGAAGACTTATTTCGTAAGTTAATGCGTGAAAATACCGTACACAACACCGCACTGAAATACGGATTAGGCATTAGTTTGTTAGATCAAAAAAAGCTGGATGAAGCAGCCAATATTCTTGAGCCTTTACTGAAGGAAGACCCTAAAAACCTATTTTATATCGACACCCACACTGATTTACTTATTGCACAAGGCAAAGCCGCTGAGGCTGTGACGTATTTAGCAAAACTGGATGTTGATAGGCCAAACAATCAAGTAATTACCCTAAACTACGCAAATGCAGCAATTGAAGCAGAACAATACGAACTCGCTGAGCGTATTTTAAAATCGTTTTTATTAGCAAAGCCAGAACATAACTTAGGGAAGCAATTAATTGCCTCTGTTTATAAAAAACAAGAAAATATGGCGTCATATCATGAAGCAAATGCCGATGTACTTGCCCAGTATGGAGCCTATTTAAAAGCCGCTGACGAAATTCAAAAAGCGCTTAATTTTGTTGAGCCTGAAGAGCTCGTTAAGCAACAACGCTTAAAAGCACTTCTAACACAATATCGTCAACTGCAAAAAGAACTAGCGAGACTTTAAGTCTCGCCACGCTTGCCCTAAAATAAACCAAATTCATAAATTTAGAGAACACACCATGTCTGTTACTATTTATCATAACCCACGTTGTTCAAAGTCACGTGAGACACTTGCCCTACTCGAAAGCAATAACGTACAACCTACCGTGGTTGAATACTTAAAAACGCCACTAGATGAAGCGCAAATCGCAACGCTTGTAGACCAGCTTGGTTTTTCTTCTGCGCGAGAATTAATGCGCACCAAAGAAAATATCTATAAAGAACTTGATTTAAAGAACGAGCAAGATGAAAGCAAACTGCGTGCTGCAATGGTTGCTAATCCTAAATTAATTGAGCGTCCAATTGTTGTAAATAACGACAAAGCAGCCCTAGGTCGTCCACCTGAAAACGTATTAAGCGTGCTTTAATGACAACCAATATTGTTGTTTTATACCACTCAAGCCATGGTTCTTTAGAAGCCATGGCTCATGAGATTTGCGATGCCATTGAGCAGCAAGGGGCAAACGCCTTATTGCGTACGTTTGTACAACGTCAACCGCACGACATCGTGATCAGTAAAGATGATTTGATTAACTGTGATGGCCTTGCGTTTGGCACTCCTACACGCTTTGGTATGATGGCCTCACAAGCAAAAAGCTTTTGGGAAACAACCAGCGATTTATGGCTTAAAGGCCAGCTGATTGATAAACCTGCTTGTGTCTTCTCGTCATCAAGTAGTATGCATGGTGGAAACGAAGCCACACTGCTTAATTTATCATTACCACTGTTACATCACGGTATGATGTTGCTTGGTGTTCCCTATGACGTACCTGAACTGCTTGGCACCGAAACAGGGGGTACGCCTTATGGCGCAACACATGTCGCGGGTAGTAATAACAGCAATGTTCTAAGTAAAGACGAAATAAAAATTTGTCAGAGTGTTGGAAAACGTCTGGCACTGATTGCGAGTAAATTACAATGAGCTCAGAGTCTGAGTTAAACCACCCTGTAGCCAAAAAGCCGATTACAAAGCGTTTTCAACGTTTTGCATTAATTGGTTACATTGGTTTATTAATTTTAATGCCAATTTGGTTGTTTTTAATTGCACCACGAGAAGGCCACAGCAACGCATTTATATTTGTTGTTTATATTGTGCCATTGCTATTGCCATTAAAAGGAATTATTCAAGACAAGCCCTACACCTACGCATGGGCTAACTTTATTGTCATGTTCTATTTTATACATGGCTTTACCTTGCTTTGGGTAGCCCAAGATCAGCTTATTTGGGTGTTACTTGAGTTAACCTTTGCAAGCCTCATGTTTATTGGTTGCACTTATTATGCACGCCATAGAGGGCAAGAGTTAGGATTGAAAATTCGTAAGCTCAAAGAAGAATTAGCAGAAGAAAAAGCCGCCCACGAAAGCGAGTCTAAAAAATAGCAAAAACGGCAACCAAGGTTGCCGTTTTTTTATTGAAATAAAAGCGGAAACTCAACACTTCTGTACTTATCCCAATTCAATTCGGTTAATTAAATGAGCAGTGTTGAGGCTAAAACGTCGCTGATAACAAAGCAAAAAAATCGTTATTTAGTTGTTCTCGGCAATGGCTCCTGCATTGCTCTACCTCCTGCATCCATGCAGTCGTAAATCAGCAATTTTTAACGCAGATAGCGACAGGTTAAACCCTCAAAATGATTAAGTATTATTACGAATTAATGGTATTAAACAAGCTCTGAAAGTGTCGCTAATGCCACAATGCTTGCCAAACCAACTTGTGCGACCAAACTAAACAACGAAAACATACGCAGTAGAAAGAGTCCCCAAGGGTGGCGTAAATGTGGGTAAAGCGCGCAACGCTTTAAGCTCGTTGCAAAGAAAAAGCACATGATGGCAAGCAAGGTAAAGCTCAGCGTTAATTCACTTTTTATAGCAATGCTATCATCAAAAAAGAAGAACAACTGCACAGGGAAAAGCAAAGTGACGATGGCATGCAGCAAATGCACTTTTTTCACACGTTCGAACTGCCCTTCTGGTGAAAGCTCTTTAATCCCAAAATCGCGCTCTAGGCATTTTACCAAGTTATCTGCTTTTATACTGACGGCTAAGCGATAACAACTTAAACCTTCGTTATTACGGACACGAAAATCAAACCCCGATTTTAACAAAAACACTAACAAAGGTTCACTTTGGGCAAACACGGCATAATGTAATGCGGTATTACCTTTGTTATCTTGTCGCGTTTTATCTTGATGTTCGAGTATCGTTTCAACAACATTTACGTAGCCTTTTTCTATCGCCCACATAAACGCAGTTTTACCGTTTTCGTCAGCAAGTGTGCCTGTTGCCCCTTGCTCAATAAAGCGCTTTGCCATTGTTTGCTTTGCACTTTCATGACTTAAATGCGCTAACAGCGCTTGCTCAAGTAACGCGACAGAATCAACGTCTGGCGAGACCAACTTCAATAACGTAAAGTAGTCTTCCCCTTGCGCGACTTTATCTGCTGCAAGGCTGGTTAAATGTTCCAGGTCAGCAACCGTTTCAGGGATAAAGCCACTAAGACGATCTCTAAAATCCACTTCAGTCCACAGCTCAAGCACGTCTTGTGCAGACATTTTTGCACCTTGATTCAGCACATGCTCAATCACCGTAAAATAGCGACGATTGAATAGCTGGTGAATAAGTGTAATCGGTGTTTTAACCGCTGATTGCGCAAATGCACTGGCGTATTTTTCAAGACGCTGGCAGAGCATAAGTACAAGGCTTTCTGGGGTGTAATCGTTGTCTAGAAAATGCGTTTTCATTGCATTTATATAGTGCTGCGCAGATTCATCAAACTCAGAAATATGCTGAAAGTAGCACTCTTCAAAAGGCTCAAGCGGTGTTAACCAAGTAAGGTAATAAATAGGTGGCAGAACCGTCGTGCACACACCGTCATCTTCATTTGTTGAACGACATGCAGGCCAAGCTTCTAAAGCATCTAAAATATAAGCCCCGTTTTGCTCAGCTAATCCTTTGATCAGTAACGGGTATTCCTTCGGCCAAATCAGTACATTTTCCATTAAAAAAACACAACTCCGCTGCACATTATTCGAGGTCTTATTAAGCACTCAGTTATAACAAAATATAACTGACACTGAGCTTAATATTGCGACCAAAAAACGAGTATCTTGACAGATACTTAGGTTAATAAGAAAAGTAGCTTGATTCTACCACAGAGGGTACGAGGTGCTAGCGCAAAGTAGGTGATTTTTAAAGAAAATAGAAAAGCAGTGGCACACACACGGAGCACACTGCTTGGTTGGAGACTATATAAACTTATTTACTGGCTAATTCGTGTGTTACTTGGTCGATGCCTACTTGGCTAATGCGTTGCAATACTTCTTTTTGCTTTGCACTTAAGAGCGAAATACCTTCAGCAACGATATCGTAAACTTTCCATTGCTTGTCTTTGCCTTGACGCAACTTAAAGTGTAAATCAATGGCTGGGGCATTATCGTCAACAATTTGCGTTTTCACTGTTGCATAATCACCATCGACTAACTGAGATTGATCGAAAATAACTTTTTGGCCGGTGTACTTCATAAGCGCACCCGCATAAGTCACCGTTAAATAATGCTCAACAGCAGCAATAAACTCAACAGCCTGTTCGCGGCGTAAACCTTTAATATGCTTACCTAGCAGTTTGTAAGATACAAATTTAATATCCATGTGTGGCAGTAAACGTTGCTCTACAATACTGCTCATTGCTTCAGGGCTTGCATCACCTTTGGCATTCACATTGGCGATATCAACAAATAAATCGGCTGTTACTGATTCTAATAACTGCTTTGGCGAACTCACATTACTGGCGCTTACACTGGCCGTAAAGAGTGTTGCAATTAGCAAGAATGAATTAACTAATCTGGTCATTGTGTGTGCTTCTGGATCAAAAAATTTTCGCTAATATACCGATTACTACCCCAAAGAAAAAGAACCAATACGACACCTTTTTAATGCCAAAATGACACCAATTAGTTTTTATTAGCATTTTCATATAATTACTTCTAAAACCACGAGCCTGCACAGCGTCTGTGTATTTTCGCACATTGAAAACGGCTCCCCCCTGCCCTTATCTACATTCTCACAGTCACAAAGAGAAGTACCGATATGAAAAAAATGCATCAATTAAAAACCCTCATACTTTGCGCAACGGCTTTGTTCGCAGGCCCGCTTTATGCAGCTTCAAATCATGGTTATGCAATTGATTATATTCAAGGTGAAGGCGACGTGAAAGGCATTAAATTAGCCTACCAATATCATATCCCGAGCGAGAAATTACCACTCAAGTACGGCCGTTTATACTTCGAATCGAGTTTTAACATTTGGCAATACGGTAAAGAAAACAATCATCAAACTAACGTAGTGTTAGCAATGTCACCCGTGATTCAATACCCCGTGTTCAATGTTAAAGGTATACCGGTGTCAGTTGAGTTTGGTATAGGCGTCTCAATTTTAGATGACATATATGGACGCTCCCTTGAAGTCAAGACGAGCTAATGTATAAACATCAAAATTGATGCCTTTATTTTATTATCATGTATCTCATATCACAGTAATGATGCGTCACAAGCTTGCTGAAAAGCAAAGGTACTGAC
>NZ_JACDWU010000095.1:0-38705 GCF_016464045.1 Pseudoalteromonas sp. bablab_jr011
AGTAATCGTATGCGTTTTCGTGCGTTTGGTTCTTTTCGCGAAAGCGCTAAAAGCTGTTCAGCTATGTTTTGGTTCAATGTTATTAACCGGTGATTTTATATAGCCTATATTAGATCAGATATTTAAGCGGAATGGTATTAGAAGTTAGAAGTTAGAAGTTAGAAGTTAGAAATTAGACGTTAGAAATTAGACGTTAGATCACACACATAAAAAGCGTGTTTGAGGTTAAAGTAATTTATTTTGTTCTAACCACTAACCACTAACCACTAACCACTAACCACTAACCACTAAAACTACTTTTAACTCCTCGATTTTACTATTGCTGATGTGAATAGGGATCAAACAGAGAAAGTTGTATCCTGCGTATGGTCCTTTTTTTTCGTTCGATATTTAACCGGTCTTGGCAATTCCTTCGTATTACATTAAAAAAACTTCACGATTTCGCAAAATAAGCTCAAATCCATCAGTTAATTGATGAATTTTTTTGCTACAATTGGGGGGCAAGTAATGTGAGTGAGTTCAACAACAGCTAATGCAGATTTCTGTTTCCTCTTAGTGAGGTTGATCTTGGTCAGTATATTGTTTTTTATATGCGTTATCATAACCAACGGCTTCATACTCGAGCTTACCCAAATTAATAATTCATTAAATGGGGTTTATTCGAGCATGGGACTGTGAATAACCTTGTTTTAATCAAGGGTTTTAATTATGATCGCGTCTATTTTAAAATTTCTAAAAATTAACCTGCTGTAACTGATGTTCTCAATATGGCAAGTGTTGGGAATCATAGTGGAGATAAGTGGATGAGCAATGCGCCTGTAGACAATGGCCGACGTCGCTTTTTAACCATAGCTACCTCTGTTGTTGGTGGTGTTGGTGCGGCTGGGGCTGCTGTTCCTTTTATTGCGTCTTGGAATCCAAGTGAGCGAGCTAAATCTGCGGGTGCGCCTGTAGAAGTAGATATCAGCAAGCTTGAGCCAGGACAATTAATTCGTGTTGAGTGGCGAGGAAAACCTGTTTGGGTTATCAATCGTACACCAAAAATGCTTGAGCAGATGAAAGCTCACGAAGGTCAACTTCGTGATCCAGCGTCTGAAGAGCCTCAACAACCTGAATCATCAACGAACGAATACCGTTCGCAACGTCCAGAAATTTTCGTTGCTGTTGGTATTTGTACGCACTTAGGTTGTTCACCAAGCTTCTTACAAGGTGGCTTTGGTGAGAAAGTTGAAGGCACAGATGATGGTTTCTTCTGTCCGTGTCACGGTTCTAAATTTGATATGGCGGGTCGTGTATTCCAATCTGTACCTGCACCATTGAATCTAGAGATTCCTCCGTATACCTTCCTTGATGACACGACTATTTTAGTCGGTGAAGAAAAAGGAGCGGCGTAATGTTTGGTAAAATTATTGGTTGGATCGACGATCGTATTCCAATGACTCGTGTTTGGAACATGCACATTGCACAGTATCCAGCACCTAAAAACTTTAACTTCTGGTACTTCTTTGGCTCATTAGCTATGTTAGTGCTTGTTAACCAGATCGTAACAGGCATTTGGTTAACAATGAACTTTGTACCATCAGCTGAAGGTGCATTCGCATCAGTAGAATACATCATGCGTGATGTTGAATACGGTTGGTTACTTCGTTACCTACACTCGACAGGTGCATCAGCGTTCTTTATCGTTGTTTATCTGCACATGTTCCGTGGCATGATCTACGGTTCTTACCAAAAACCACGTGAGTTACTGTGGTTGTTCGGTATGTTCATCTTCTTAGCGCTAATGGCTGAAGCTTTCATGGGTTACTTACTACCTTGGGGACAAATGTCGTTCTGGGGTGCACAGGTAATCATTTCACTGTTCGGTGCGATTCCGGTTATTGGTGATGATTTAACGCTTTGGATCCGTGGTGACTACGTAATTTCGGGTGCGACGCTTAACCGCTTCTTTGCACTACACGTAATCGCGCTTCCTTTAGTTATCGTTATCTTAGTGTTCTTACACATTGTTGCGTTACACGAAGTGGGTTCAAACAACCCAGATGGTGTTGAAATTAAGCGTAAGAAAGGCTCTGTGGCTGAAGAAGATAAGCCTAAATTTAAATTCCACGAGTATTACACCAACAAGAAAGACATTGTTGATGCAATTCCGTTCCACCCTTACTACACAGTTAAAGATATTGTGGGTGTGGTTGGTTTCTTAATCTTATTCTGTTGGGTTGTATTCTTTATGCCTGCGATGAATGGTTTCTTCTTAGAAGCGCCAAACTTCGAAGCAGCGAACCCACTGAAAACACCTGAGCACATTTTCCCTGTTTGGTACTTCACGCCATTCTATGCGATTCTGCGTGCTATCCCAGATAAACTAATTGGTGTTATCGCGATGGGTGCATCTATCGTAGTGCTTGCGTTACTACCTTGGATTGACCGTGGTTCGGTTCGTTCTATTCGTTATCGTTGTGGCTTACACAAGTTAAACATTGCTCAATTCGTGGTAACGTTTGTTATCTTAGGTTGGGTTGGTGCAACACCACAAACTGATTTCAAAACGCTGTTATCGCAAATCACGACTGTGACATACTTTATGTTCTTCGTATTGTTATTTGTTTACAGCAAGAACGAGAAAACTAAGCCATTACCAACGAGGTTGACGAAATGATGAAAAAGCTAATTATCGGTTTATTCGCATTGTTGCCAACGTTGACGATGGCAGCAGGTCCTTCGGTTCCTTTAATGGACGCGAACATTGACCTAAAAGACAATGCGTCTTTGCAACGTGGTGCTAAATTGTTCATGAACTACTGTCTTGGTTGTCACCAAATGCAGTATCAACGTTATGAGCGTACGTTCCGCGATATCGGTATTCCTACTGAAATTGGTCAAGAGCAACTTATTTTTGACGGTTCAAAAGTAGGTAGCCACATCAAGAATGCAATTGCGAAAGATGACGCAGCCAAATGGTTTGGCGCAGCGCCACCGGACTTAACGCTTGTAGCGCGAGTTCGTGGTACTGACTGGATCTATACGTATCTGAAGTCATTTTATAAAGATGAATCTCGCCCGTTTGGTGTAAACAACATTGTTTTCCCATCGGTAGGTATGCCGCACGTTCTTCAAGAACTACAAGGTTTACCGACACCTATCACTGAAGAAGTCGAGGAACATGGTCACACAGTGACTAAGGTTGTTGGCACTGAAACAGATGGTACAGGTGAAATGAGTGACGACGAGTACGATCGTGCTGCTCGTGACTTAACTAACTTCTTAGCTTACGTAGGCGAACCGTCACGTTTAGAGTCAGAAGCGTTAGGTCTTAAGGTAATTGGTTTCTTAGTGATTCTATTTATCTTGGCATTCATGCTGAAGAAAGAATACTGGAGAGATGTTCACTAATTCTGGACGTTTTGAAAGGTAATTTTGTGATAGGGGCTTAAGCCCCTATTGCTGTTTTTGTAATATAATGGAGGTAGGCATGGCCGTAGCTGCCAATAAGCGCCCTGTAATGACCCTGTTTTCTGGTGCTAACTGTATGTATAGCCATCAAGTACGCATTGTACTTGCTGAAAAAGGTGTAAGTGTTGACATTCACCTGGCTGAAAAGGATAACCTGCCAGAAGCACTTCATGAAATTAACCCTTACGGTACAGTACCCACACTGATCGATCGTGAGCTTGGTTTATATCAGGCAAACATCATCATGGAATACCTTGATGAACGTTTTCCTCATCCTCCACTAATGCCAGTTTATCCGGTTATGCGTGGCCGTAGTCGCTTAATGATGCACCGTATTGATACTGATTGGTACAGCTTAGCGAATAAAATCACAAGCGGTAGCAGTGAAGCAGCACAAGCACGTAAAGAGCTAACTGAAGCATTACTTGCAATTGCACCAATCTTCTCTGAAGCGCCTTATTTCATGAGCGAAGAATTCAGCTTAGTTGATTGTTATTTAGCACCGCTATTATGGCGTTTACCTGAACTGGGCATTGAGCTTTCAGGTTCGGGAGCTAAAGAACTTAAAGAATACATGCTGCGTTTATTTGAGCGTGAATCTTTCCAAGCTTCATTGACTGAAGCAGAGCGTGAGATCCGTTTATAATGACGCCAAATCGTCCTTATTTACTACGCGCTTTCTTTGATTGGATTGTTGATAATCAGTGTACACCGCACCTTGTTGTGAACGCTGATTTTCCTGCTGTACAAGTACCAACGCAATTTGTTCAAGACGGTCAAATTGTCTTAAACATTAGCCCATCGGCAGTTACAAACTTTGCTATGGATAACCAACAGCTAAGCTTTAATGCCCGCTTTGGTGGTCAACCAATGCAAGTGTATGTGCCTATGGGAGCTGTGCTCGCAATTTATGCACGTGAGAATGGTGAAGGGACTGTATTTACTGCAGAAGAATTCATCGAGGACGAAGAAGAGTTTGCTCCGGTATTAGAAAGTGTTGAAACGCCTGACGATATTTCGCCAGATGATGAGCCACCTGCTAAGCCTGAGAAAAAGAAGGGTGCTCACTTACGAGTGATCAAGTAGTCTTTTCAAATGCTCAAAAAACCCGCTTAAATGCGGGTTTTTTATTAATGACTATTGAGTGATTAACTATAAATACTCAAACACCTTAATGACACGTTCTACACCTGAGATGTTACGGGCAACATCAACCGCTAAATTAGCCTCTGTATCGCTCACTAAGCCCATTAAAAATACCTCGCCATTCTCTGTGACAACTTTAATGTTATTGGCACTGATGTTCTCTGCGGTAATAAGCTGCGTTTTAACTTTTGAGGTTAACCACGAATCGTGAGTTTGCGTACTCATGCCTATATTTGAGCTGATGCGAATTTGATTATGAATTTTACGAATACCGTCAACACCTTCGATTGCTCGTTGCGCTTCGTCTTTCATTTCTTGGTTGGCGACTTGGCCTATCATCAACACAATGCCATTAACGCTCACAACATTCACATTCGCGTATTTATGTATGCGCTCGTTTTCACTCAGTGCGATAGAGCTTTTTATTTCGATATTATTATCGTCAATTTGCGAGCCAATAGTACGACGGTCATTGGCCGCAGTGACAGCACCTGCGGTACCAGCAACAACTGCAGCTGCACAGCCTTGCAGCAATAAAATGGTACCAAGTACAATAAGAGACTGTTTAAACATTAATTTTCTTCCTGTGGGAATAAGGTTAAATCGATAAGCTCGCTCAGGCAGTGCAAGTTCACTAAATGAGATTCAACAATACGGCTAGGGCGTTTTGATGGCACGCGGATTTCAACATCGTTAGGGCCAAGCAAGCCAACTAATTCACCCCCATCGTCACCTACTAACACAATCACTTTCATATCGCGAGTTAACGCCGCTTCTACGGCAGAAATTATTTGCTTTTCATTGCCATTGACGGCGATAGCTAGCAGTAAGTCACCTTGTTGTGCGAAAGCACGGATTTGCCTTGCAAAGGTTTCGTGATCATCAATATTGTTGTTGGGACCTAAGTTAACTTGCTCCTGTGCCAAGGCTACTGCAGGTAGACACGGACGCTCAGTTTCGTAAAAGTTAATTAATAAACCAGCCATATGTTGTGCAAGCATATGGCAACTCGCGGTACCACAGCATAACAATTTATTACCATTGATAAGGCTTTGTGCAATGGTAAATGCCGCTGATTCAAGGGCGCTTGGGAGCACCTCGCCAGCCGCAATTTGAACTTGAATATTCTCGGTAAAAATCTTTTTTATTGTATCTTGCATAACCTACCAATTAAGCCGACGCCAAGAGGCGTTAGTACACATTTTTAAACCAGTTTATTTCGCTATTTAGTTCACCTGTTATGGCAACATAATCAATTCGCATAGCCTGATTTGATAATTTTTTTTCAGCAAGGTAATGGGCGATCGTTCGTCTAAGCCGTTGCTGTTTTTGCTTACTGAGCGCGTAATTTGCACCACCGCGAAGTTTGTTTTTTCTAAATTTCACTTCAACAAACACCAAGGTTTGCCCTTCGCGCATAATGAGATCAAGCTCACCATATTGGCATAAATAATTACGCCCAATGGCTGTTAGGCCATATTGCTTTAAATACTGCTCAGCCTGTTGTTCATAGTACAGGCCTTTTTCGCGGCTATTGTGCCACAATTGTTTAAACCACGACATGCTTTCATCCTTGTGCTGTCGTTACTTAATCAGCCGAATTAATCCCTGTTGCCGATTGCATAAATAACGGAATCGGTTGCTCTGTTGCTAATTCAACGGCAATGATTTGTTTGTTTTTGTACTGCGCCCAATCTAACGTACGGGTAACATACCCATTCGTTTCAATACTTAATTCGCCACTGATGCCAGCAAAACGTTTTCCTTGAATCATACTTAGTTGCTTAACATCACCTAATAGGCTGGTTGCATCATATGCCATGGCAAATAAGCGCTGACTTATATCTGTATTTTCAGGCCATAAGCGTTCGTATTGCTGACGCAAGTTATGCTGCTTTATCTGACCGTCAAGCATCCAAGGTAGTTCAGTAAAATACAGCCCTTCTAAATCACCTTTATCGGTACTGTCTATTTGTTTGCTATGGCTTTTAGAGCTTGCGTATAGCGGAATACGATCTGCGAAAGTACTTACATTAACATCTAAGTACGGTTTGATGAGGCGAGTTTCAGTTGCATCACCTAAAATATAAATAACATCAATATCGCTACGTGAGCGAGTTTCACTTTCAACTTCTTGCTTAAAGAGCGACTTAACCACTTGGATTCGCTCTTTACTTTGGTCCACTTCTAACAAGCCCGTGATAGTTTTTGGCATGTCATCTTTACCTGCGTAAAAACCAACTTGTGGTTTCACTTCACTGTAACGTTGCCATTGTTGGTTAAAGTACTCAACGAGGCGCTGGCCGTTACTGTTGTTTGGAGCAAGTAGCATTGGCTTTTGGTAACCAGCGGTTAAAAA
This sequence comes from Pseudoalteromonas sp. bablab_jr011, assembly GCF_016464045.1. Classification (NCBI taxonomy): domain Bacteria; kingdom Pseudomonadati; phylum Pseudomonadota; class Gammaproteobacteria; order Alteromonadales; family Pseudoalteromonadaceae; genus Pseudoalteromonas; species Pseudoalteromonas sp. bablab_jr011. The sequence continues at coordinate 6,959 of NZ_JACDWU010000095.1, forward strand.
GCGCTCTAACGCTTGTTGTATTTCGTGTTCAGGGCTTAATGCAAAGAAAAAATGCTGCTGTGAGATACGCTCACCCTCAAAACTATTAAGATGCATAACAGGGTAATCAATCAGCGTTTGTGCTGTGCTTAGCTTTTCAATATTACTTTTAAGCAATGGGCCAATCACAAAGTCAGCTTTAAATTCACTGAGTTTTAAGCTGATTTCAGCGGCAGAAAGTGATTCATCAATAAACAGTGTTTGTTCAAGTGGATGAGTATCAAGTGCGGCAAGTACACCCGCTTTTAATGCGTCGCCTAAGCGTTCGTTAGCGCCTGATAGTGGAATAAGCACCGCTAAACGATTGATATTAAGAGGCTCAACTTGCACAAGCTCAGTGACTTTCTTAGGTAAAATCTCTGCGGCAGGGTGACCTGGATAGCGTCGCATCCAGTTATTCATCGCTTGATGCAATTCAACCGGCGCCCCTAAATACACTTGGTGATAAAGCGCCAGATTAACCCAACCTTGTTGTACCACTGAGCCGCGATTAAAGCGCTCAAGTGCATACGAAGATAGTTGAGTAAGGCTTGCCCATAAGTCTTTATTTAAATCAGCAACCGTGAAATTATTCTCGTTGCTAATGGTTGATGCTGCAAAGTAATAAGGCATTGCTTGTTTAGGCATGCCTTGTGATGCATAAACGCGGGCCGTTAAATATTGATGCCATGCTTTATGCTCTGGCAAAGTGAGTTGTGATTCGAGCAACTGTAATTGCTCTAATGCGCGATCACTTTTACCTTGTTTCTCTTGTGCTAAAGCGATGTAAAGCTTGTTTTGAATTTGATCAACGCTTGGTGTGCTCTCGAGCTCAAAACAGATTGTTTCAAGCAATGACCAGCGCTGCTCAGTAATTGCTGCATCGCGAGCGGTATAAAGTAATTGAATTTTATCGGCACCTTGGCGATTTAACGCTGCTTGGTACATTGATTGCGCATCGGTTAGTTGTGATAGGGCTGTGTTTGCTTGCCCCGACTGATTTTCTGCCGTATTTGATGGTTTTTCGGTTGTGCTACAAGCCGATAACCCCGACAATACAATTAATAGACTAACAAGTTTAAGTCGCACAATGATTTCCCAATACGTTAACGCGATTTGCTTATATTACTGACTGACGCAGGAGACCTCAATGTTAAATGAGGAGAATTCAGATAAAATCGGCACTCTTTACATTGTAGCCACACCAATTGGCAACTTTGATGACATCAGCCAGCGTGCCATACAAACCCTATCTGAGGTTGACTTAATAGCCGCTGAAGATACTCGTCACACAGGAAAGTTGCTAAGCCACTTTAATATCAAAGCAAAAACCTTTGCTTTGCATGATCACAATGAAAAACAAAAAGCCCAGCAAATCGTCGATTGGCTAGAGCAAGGAATGAATATCGCGTTGGTTTCAGATGCGGGCACGCCACTGATCAGTGACCCGGGTTATGCCGTGGTAAACTTGTGTCGTGAGCAAGGTGCACATGTTACACCTGTACCTGGTGCATGTGCAGCCATTACGGCAGTGTGTTGTTCAGGTTTGCCGACCGACCGTTTTCAGTTTATCGGTTTTACACCTGCGAAAAGTAAAGCCAGACAAACTTTTTTTATTGAGGCTGTTAATTCAGGTATCACGAGCATTATGTACGAAAGTACCCACCGCATCATGGCAAGCCTTGATGATTTAGAAGCCGCATTAGGCTCAGACCAACCGGTGGTATTTGCCAAAGAATTGACCAAAACATTCGAAACTTTTTTCAATGGCAGCGTTGCTGAGCTAAAGCATTTTTTAACGAATGATCCAACAAAGCAGCGCGGCGAAATAGTATTAATGCTGCCGGGTAAAGCGAAGCAAAGCGATGATATCCCAGAAGATGCCCGCCGTATGCTTGGCTTACTCGAAGCCGAAATGCCACTTAAAAAAGCCTGTGGCGTGGTTGCAGAGTATTTCGGTTTAAAGAAAAACGCGCTTTATAAAGCAATTATTGACGAAAAAGACTAATTCTTTACTGCACTCGGCTGCATGCTCAGGTATACTGCGCGCCGAGTCAGCCGAGATAATCGCTGCCTGCAACGAAAATGCGCAGGGGGAGGAAAGTCCGGGCTCCACAGGGCAGGGTGCCAGCTAACGGCTGGGGGGCGCGAGCCTACGACAAGTGCAGCAGAGAGGAGACCGCCAACTTCGGTTGGTAAGGGTGAAAGGGTGCGGTAAGAGCGCACCGGGCCACTGGTAACAGTTGGTTGCAAGGTAAACTCCACCCGGAGCAAGACCAAATAGGGTTCTATCATTTTAAATAATGAACGCGTGGCCCACGTGAGAACCGGGTAGGTTGCTTGAGCCATAGAGCGATTTATGGCCTAGACGAATGATTATCCACGACAGAACCCGGCTTACTGGCTGACTCACCAAATTAATGAAAGCCCACAGTGAAAACTGTGGGCTTTTTGCTTTCTAAATCGCAAGCAATTTTTAACCAAGTACTATCATTCCCTAATCGCCATCATTATTGATCTTGAACAAGGTTGCTACGTTGACTCTGTTTCACAGAATGATACAGTGAATTTGAACTTTAATTCTAGTCAAAGGAGCTGCCCATGCTAGGCGAAAAACACTCGTTATTGAATGAATTCCCAGAGTTTAATGAATTAATCCACAACCTTGCCAAAAGTGATGCCCATTTTAAAAATACCATGCAACGATACGATGACATGGATAAAGAAATTAGAGAGCTTGAGCTTAATAGTTCTCCGATTGATGACAGTGAAATGCATGAAAAGAAACACCAAAGAGCTGCGCTGAAGGACGAACTTTATGATTTCTTAAAAGCGAAAGCATAAAACAGAAAATGACACCTAATGCCCCTTGCTCCTATGACTCTCGCTGACAAGGGGTGTTATTTCCCAGTTAACCCTAATTTATACCTTTCTAACGCTTTTAATTCCCTTATTTTCAATAGTTTTATATGTTAGTAACTGTTTGTTCAGATTTTTTAAATGGGTGGAATTTATATGTTTGCGAAGGGAGCAATCAAAGCCGTCTCACTGTGTATTATGGCTATGTCTGTCAGCTTGAGTGCCGCAGCAAGTATCAACAATACAGAGACTATGTGGCCAGGCACGGTTTACAACACGGATATACCTACATTTAAGCAGGTTCTTGGTTATGATGTAGGTGAGCGCATTACTAATTACAACGATATGCGTCGTTATTTAACAGCCCTTGAGCAAGCCGCTCCTGAGCGTATTAAAGTTTTTAAGTATGCAAACAGCTGGGAAGGTCGTGAGCTTGTTTATGCGGTTGTTGGCACCGCTGAGCATATTCGATCATTAGAAACTCTTGCAAACAACACGCAAGCGCTGGCAGACCCGCGAAGTACATCTGCGAAAGATGCAAAGTCACTCATCAAAAACTTACCCACTTCAGTGTGGCTGCAGTATGCAGTACACGGTAATGAAATTAGCTCGACCGATGCGGCACTGTTCACCGCTTACCATTTATTAGCGGCACCGAACGATACCATTAACAGTAAAATATTAGAGAACACCGTTGTATTTATTGATCCCCTACAAAACCCTGATGGTCGTGAGCGCTTTGTTTCTCGCTATTATGCCACTGTCGGATTAGAGCACAGCGCAGACCGTTTAAGTGCAGAGCATAATGAGCCTTGGCCTCGAGGTCGAGTTAATCATTATCTGTTCGATATGAATCGTGATTGGTTAGCACTTACTCAGCCTGAAACAAAGGGTAGAGTAGCTGCAATTAATAAATATAAACCTCAAGTAGTGGTTGATATTCATGAAATGGGCGGCGATCAATCATATTATTTTGCGCCGGCTGCTCAGCCATTCAATCCCCATATGACAAAAACGCAAATAGCCAATATGGATGCTATTGGCCAAAATCATGCTAAATATTTTGATGAGTTTGGCTTTGATTATTTTACCCGCGAAATTTTTGATGCTTTTTATCCTGGGTACGGTGATAGTTGGCCTGTATTTTATGGTGCGTCAGCATCAACCTACGAAGTAGGCTCTGCTCGCGGCCATGTTTTTGAAAAAAACACCGGTGAACTTCTCACTTATTTTAATACAGTGAAGCGTCAGTTTGTGGCATCAATTTCTACCGCCGAAGGTGCAGCTAATCAACGTGAGAAGCTACTTAATGACTTTTACCAATATCAAGTTGATGCAATTGATTCAGGTAAGAAGAGTAAAGAACGTGTGTATATTTTACCGAACCAAAGTAACCGTGAAGGAACGCATAAACTTGCGACGTTAATGGCTGAACACGGCGTAGAAGTTCAACAAGCAAATGAAGATTTCAAAGCATGCGGTGTTAAATACAAAGCGGGTAGCTACTTTATTGATACAGCGCAGCCGCGTGGTGTATTTGTTCGTACTACATTTACAGACCAAGTTGATATGGCTGAAGCCTTTGTGAAAGAACAAGAAAGACGCCGTGCTCGTAACCTAGGCGACGAAATTTATGATGTCACAGGCTGGTCGCTGCCAATGATGTTTAATGTTGATAGCGATAGCTGTAGTAAGGCTGTGAGCGCTGACAGTAAAGCGGTTCAGGCTAACGACACACTGATTGGTAAAGTGAATAACCCAGAAGCCTCAGTGGCTTATATAGTTGCTTGGGGCGACACGGCCGCTGCACGCTTTTTAACCGCAGCGCTGCAAGCAGGCGTTAAGCTTAAAAGTGCTGACCAAGCATTTGTATTAGGTGATAAAACTAACTACCCAGCGGGCAGTTTAGTGATTGAAAAGCGCTTAAACGATAAAGACTTACTGACTAAAATTAGTCAAATTGCAGAGCAAACAGGTGCCATAGTCGATGGTGTTGATTCAAGCTGGGTGATTGATGGCCCCAGTTTTGGTAGTAATAAAACAGTGCCAATGGTGGCGCCAAAAGTGGCGATTGCATGGGATGTACCTACTAGTGAGCTAAGCGCTGGTAACACCCGTTTTGTTATAGAAAGACAGCTCGGCTATCCGGTAACGGCTATTCGTACACCAATGCTTGCATGGGCTGATTTAAGTGATTACCAAGTGTTGATTTTACCGGAAGGTAATTACGAGCAAGCATTAGGTAAATCGGGCACGGCTAATTTAAAAAGCTGGGTTGAAGCTGGTGGCGTGTTGATTGCACTCGGTAATGCAAACCGCTTTACCACCCATGCTGATTACGGCTTATTAGATGTTAGGCGCGAGCAAGCCTACCGAGAAGAAAAAGCCGACAGCAGCGATGATAAAAGCAGTAAAGTGGCAGGGCAGTTATTCGCTTCTCGTGATGATTTAAAAGCAGCGAGCATCGAACCACACACCTCGCCAGACTATGTAGCCGGTGTACTTGCTAATGTTGAAGTAGACCAAGAGCATTGGTTAACCGCAGGCGTCGATAAAAATTTAGTGGCGGTGGCTTACGGTAATGATATTTACACGCCAATTAAACTTAACTCAGGCAAAAACTTAGCGTGGTTCATAGGTAAAGACGATGTACTGGCGAGTGGTTATTTGTGGCAGCAAAACAAAGCTCAGCTAGCTTACAAGCCGCTCCTTGTTCATCAACCACTAGGTAAAGGCATGGTGATAGGCTTTACACAATCACCGACGTATCGCGCCTACCTTGAAGGCATGAATGTATTGCTCACTAACACGATTTTCCGTGCTGCAGCTCATGCTCAGTAAGGTTTAGAACAAATCGAAATGCCCGGCCAAGTTGCGGGCTTTTTCGTGTTTAAAGCTTCTCTCAACATCTAAAATAAAAAAGCCCGCAGGGCAAAGGGCGGGCTTTTTAGTGTTCCATGGAGAGGAAGTGTTAAGACACAATCCCGAGTGGCTTACCTGTTTGCCAAGCGCCACGGGTAAAGTCTGGTATCGTTTTGCTGTTACTTCTGTCTGCAACCGATGCCATACTTTGTGGAAAGATAGATGACCAGGCTGCAGCATCGTAAACATCTTGATCCAGTGGTTCATTGTTACGCAAGCAGTAAATCATGCGCCATAACATTATGAAATCCATGCCGCCGTGACCACCGTTGCGAACGGCTTCTTCACCCATACGTTGCCATAATGGATGATCAAACTCTGCACGCCATTTTTCCATATCGTGATCCCAGCGATGGAAATTTTGCATATGTGGTTTACGGCCTTGTGAGCCCGCACTTTCCCATGCTGCTACTTCAGCTTCATATTGCTGCTGGTAGATTTTTGCAATGGCTGGTGGTACATCTTCTAGGGCAATGCGGTTAGGAAAACCTGCAAATGTCCCATTAGTACCTTGAATTAGGTTATGGCGGCTGTACGGGCGTGGGCTTGTGGTGTCGTGCTGAACCATAATGCTTCGGCCTTTCACTGTTTTAATAATGCTGGTGTTCATGTCGCCAGCAGTAAATTTCAGTGAACGACGTTCGTGGCCTGCAGGAAATTCACGTTCTGCGTAGGCTGCACGGCCAAGTGCAGGTGAGCTGACTGATGTTACGAAATCAAAGCGATCACCCCGGTTGATGTTCATATATTGAGAAACGGGACCTAAGCCATGAGTGGGGTATAAGTTACCGTTTACTTTTGTATGCCAGTAAGTACGCCACGAGCCGGTACTGCGGTCAATTTCTTTCATTTGCCAACGCAGGTCATGAATATAAGCGGCTTCACCATGCAGTAACTCGCCAAATACGCCTTTACGAACCATGTTTAGAACCATTAACTCGTCACGGCCGTAGTTAACGTTTTCCATCATCATGCAGTTCTTTTGAGTGCGCTCAGCAGTGTTTACTAGTTGCCAGCACTCTTCCATAGTGGTTGCTGCGGGTACTTCAACAAAGGCATGTTTACCACTTTCCATGGTTTCAACACTCATTGGTGTGTGCCAACGCCAAGGTGTTGAAATGATCACGATGTCGATGTCATTGCGAGCCAGCATGTCTAAATAGGCTTTATCAGACCCCGTGTAAGCAGTTGGTTTAGGTAAGCCTTTTTCAACAACATAGTTAATTGATTTCTCGAGCATTAGCTGATCTGTGTCACAGATAGCTTTAATTTCAACACCTTCAATGTGGCAAAGGTGTTTTACATGGCCGCTACCACGTTGACCAACGCCAATAAAACCAACACGTACCACATCCATCGCAGGCACAGCTAAGCCCATTACGCTTTTACCTTGTGAAGCAAGTGGTGTGCTTTGATTATCACCTTGTTGGCTTTTCGCACAGCCAGTCACGACTGTCGCGGCGGTAATAGCTGCGGCAGATTTTAAAAAACGTCGTCTATCTATTGTCATATCAATACTTAACTCACTGAGATTATTATTAAGAGTATGTGTCAGTTGTTTCTTTTTATCTTAATTGAAAGACAATTACAAAAGTTAACAGGTAATCAAAACTGCTGCATGTCCGCAATAATACATACAGCTAACACAGTTCAATCTTGATTTAATAGATGTATTTAATTTACAGGATAAATATTAAATAATATTACTGCCTTGCTCAGGATCGCGAGACTGATCGGCTTGTTCACGAATATCATCTGCATCACTACTTATATCATCCAAGCTATGGTCGTCGAGAGTGTTTGATGTTTGTGGGGGCGAAGTGGTGTGATGACTGGTGTGCTCGGCATCGGTATTTAAAATAATTCGTTCGCGAGCATCATCTGGCATACTAATTTTTTCTGCTAAATAGGTGTTTACTAACATTCGCATTAGCTGAGATGCTACTTTAACCGTGCTATGTTCACTGCTGTTTACCCAAAAATAAATGGTTAAATTAAGCGTGGCAGATCCAAGCGATTCAATGAGAACCTGACTGGGGGGATCATTAATAACGGCAGGGTTTTGACTTACGACTTGCATGGCTAATTGCTGAGCATAGCGAATGTCATTGTCGTAGCCAATGCCTACTGTAAAATGGCCGCGCATTTTGGGGTTCGCAGTAAGGTTTTTAATGACATTTTTATAGACGGTAGCATTCGGTATTTGAATATGATTACCATCAAAATCCACCAAAGTAGTGGCGCGAGCTGTGACTTTTTTTACTACCCCTAAGCGGCCATCTACTTCTATTACATCGTCAATCCGAAACGGTCGCTGTACGCTTAGTAGCATACTCGAGATAAAGTTCTCGGCGATATCACGAAATGCGAAGCCAAGGATCAAGCCCACCAATCCTGTACCACTCATGATAGCGACGGCAAAACTGGTAAGCCCTGCAAGACGTAAAAATAAGTACACCCCAAACAAAATAATAACGATGCTAAAAAAGCGCCGTGTAACGACATGTAAAAGCTTACTTTCACTCACAAAACCCAGTGGTTTAATCAGTACATATGACAAAGGGCGAGCCAGTAAGTAGCAAATAATAATGGCGACAATACCGAGTGTGAGAGCCGGTAACATTTGCCAAGCAGTGTGTAAAAACTGCGTAACTTGTGAATTTAAATCGTACCACGTAAGGCTTTCAATTGGCGTCGACGTCGTGGTTGATAGTATGGGTGTGATTAAATTAGTTACTTGATTAGTAAGATATAAATAAAAATTCATTGCACCACTCCATGGATTATAGCCGGGCAGTTATAAGCGTAGCTCAATGCAAGTTAGGCGCCATTATTAGTGGCAAGTAGTTTGCAACGACACCTTAAGCTAAGTAGAAAGTGAGGAAGAATATGTCTCAGGGCAATCGCGGTTTTCAGGCTCGCTCGCCGCTGGAAATCCCATTACGAGGTTGGTGGGATATAAGCAAACGGGTATATCATAATTTATCACAAGATAATTTATCGTTTGTTGCGGCAGGTGTCGCATTTTATGCACTGCTAGCAATCTTTCCTGCACTGGCTGCCATTGTGTCTATTTATGCCTACTTTGCTTCACCAACGGACATTCATGAGCAATTATCTAAAGTGATTGCAATTTTACCTACCAGTAGTCGCGATATTATTTTACTGCAAGTGAGTGAAGTGACGCAGCAATCGCAAAAAGTCTTGAGTATGAGTGCTATAGGCACTTTATTGTTAACAGTCTGGAGTAGCAGTAAGGGCTGCCAAGCGCTGATCACGGCCTGTAATATTACATACCATCAGCATAACAAACGGCAATTTTTTGTGGCGTTACTGGTCCGTTTTTTATTTTCGTTGGGCGCTATAATCGTCGCTCTCGTGGCGTTATTAATTATTGGTATTTTACCTATTGTGCTTAACCTGGTTGGCCTAACAGAGCTAATAGATTTAATGATCACGCTGATAACTTGGCCGCTGCTGGCAATCATTTTTAACGGTGCATTGGCATTTTTATACCGCTACGCACCTCATCGAAACCCCGCTAAGTGGCGTTGGATCACACCGGGTTCAATGCTCGCGACTGTATTATGGATCGGGGCATCGGTTGGTTTTTCATTTTATGTCTCGCAATTTGCACGTTATAACGAAACCTATGGCTCTTTAGGGGGCGTGGTTATTATGCTGATGTGGCTTTATATCAGTGCTTATATCATTATTTTTGGGGCGGCAATTAATGCCAGTGCTGAACAGCAAACGGTCATTGATAGTACTGTCGGCCCCGAAAAAGAAGTCGGAGAGCGCGGAGCAACTGTAGCAGATACATTGATGACACAGCAGACTAAACATTCTTCTGAATAGAACGATTGGCGCTAATTTTACGCATGGTTGTTAGTTAAATTGGCGTCTACAATCATTTCATATAATTTACGGGAGTAACGTTATGAAAGTGATTCAACAATTAAATAGCCATGCCACTCAAGATGGTGATGGTGTCAATATTAGCCGTATCCCAGGCTTTGATGGAAAATACTTAGATCCATTTTTAATGATCGATGAGCTTAAGTCTGACGATCACAGTGATTTTATGGGGGGCTTTCCTGCACACCCTCATCGTGGCATTGAAACCTTCACTTATATTATTAAAGGAGGGTTTGAGCACCAAGATCAAATGGGTAACAAAAAAGCGATTCGTGCAGGAGATGTGCAATGGATGAGTACTGGCTTTGGTGTGATCCACAGTGAAATGCCGTTAGCAGATGCAAAAGAAGGCATGCATGGATTCCAAATCTGGTTAAATATGCCAAGTGCAGAAAAGCTCAGAGCACCGCGTTACCAAGATACAACAGAAGCCCCCGCACCGGTGACTCGTAATGACCAAGGGGTTGAGTTAAAAGCGCTTGCAGGTAGTTGGCAGTTTGCCAGTGAAGAGCAGGTTTCAAGCTTACAAGATTTAGCCGCTAATGGCATGTTAGCTGATGTGACTTTGCCTGCCGGCACTGAATTTAAACACGCGCCTCTTAAGCAAACTAAAGTGATGTTGTATATACACACGGGAGAAATTAATACTGAACAGGGAGGGCCTGTTAAAGCGGGGAGCTTGTTAATTTTAGAGCCTGGCAGTGACATTGAATTTAATTCGCAAACGGGGGCGGGTGTCTTGGTGCTTGCGGGCGAACCACTAAAGCAGCCGATTGCTCATATGGGACCTTTTGTTATGACGACGCAAGCAGAGTTACATCAGGCTGTACGAGATTATCAACAAGGTAAATTTGGCACACTCTAGGAGGTTATCGTGGGATTACTTGTAAACGGCCAATGGCAAGATAAATGGTACGACACAGACAACAACCAAGGTGAATTTAAGCGTGAATCAGCGCAGTTGCGTAACTGGGTAACGGCTGATGGTAGCAAAGGGGCAAGTGGCGATGGGGGATTCAAGGCTGAGAAAGGTCGGTATCACTTGTATGTTTCATTAGCGTGCCCATGGGCTCATCGCACGCTGATTTTTCGCCATTTAAAAGGCCTTGAAGACTACATTAGTGTCTCGGTTGTGAGTCCTGACATGCTAGAGCATGGGTGGACATTCGATAAAGATAATCACAGCACAGGTGATGCTTTATTTGATAGCGACTACATGCATCAAATTTATACACGTAACAAAGCTGATTATTCTGGCAGAGTGACGGTACCTGTACTTTGGGATAAACAGACCCAGCGCATTGTCAGTAATGAGTCTGCAGAGATTATTCGGATGTTTAATAGTGCATTCAATGAACTTACTAACAATGAACGCGATTTTTACCCTGCAGCGCTACGTACTGAAATTGATGAAATAAACGAGTTTGTTTATCACAATATCAATAACGGTGTGTATCGAGCAGGCTTTGCAACAACGCAAGAAGCGTACACCGAAGCGTTTGATGATTTATTTGCCGCTCTTGATAAAATTGAACAGCGTTTGACTCATAATCGCTACTTAGTGGGCGACACTCTCACAGAGGCTGATTGGCGTTTATTCACGACCTTAATTCGCTTTGACAGTGTTTATGTGGGTCATTTTAAATGTAATTTACGCACCATCGAAAGTTACCCTGCAATTAGTCATTATTTACGCGAGTTATACCAAATTGAAAAGGTGAGTGAGACGGTCGATTTTTACCACATAAAACGTCACTATTACTTCAGCCATACGATGATAAATCCGACGCAAGTGGTGCCAAAAGGACCCGATATAGACTATGGCCGAGCGCACAATCGTGACCAATTATAGTACTCAGAGTAGCAGCTCATGTGAGTTGCTACTGATATCCTTTCATTACGTCGCGAATAGTGTCGATACCAAACATGACTTTTTGAATAAACGACTCAGCGCTTTTTACGAGGTTAAAATGCGGGTGCTGCGACCATATTGCTTGTAATTTATCATCTAGCAAAATTGCTTGCTGGTCAGACTCGTTACGAACAGGGTTGTTACTGTGGATACTTTGCCCTGACTTGGCCGCGGTTTCAAAAAAAATCACAGCATCATATTGATTAAGCTCAGTGTGAAGATCGGTTCCTAAGCATTGAAAAAACTCCGCCTGATCACCTGGCCAATATGCGAGACCATCTAAGCTACCACGATCGCACAGCATTAAACGATCAGGGTGCATAGTACGTTGAATATGTTCAAGGTGTTTCTGTAAGCTGAAGATAGCTTGCTGGTGAGCTTTAACAAGGTGAGGAGCATTACCCCGTTCTATTCCGCCGCCAAATAACATGGTTGCCGATTCAGGCACTACCACAATTTGTTTCGAGAACTCGCGTCGTAATAAGTCGATTGCTGTTGTTTTACCGCCACCGGGGCCACCGGTTAATACAATCCGTTTTTTCAACTAGGTTATCCTGTTAACACGCAAAACTTATTTACACGGTAAAGAAAAGACTAACAAATGAGAAGTAAAAAGCGTATTTTTTGTGATAAAGATCACAACAGTCGTAACAGCCAGCTAAACTGACTGAGTTGTTTGAGTTTTCCATGCTGATGATCATCATTTTTTAAAGCCCCATAACCTACACCCGCCGAAAAGGCACTCGCAAGCCCGACTTTAGTAACGGCGAATCGCTTTAAGCGATAATTAAATGCTTGGTGATGTTGGCGTTTCAATTCATCGAGTAAATCCATTTTCTGGCTTAAGTTATTAACCTTTTTCTGCGGTTTTTTTATGAAGTAATCAATAAACATCATTCTTCCTTATTGAGGTTTAGTAACTGTCGAATACTTGTTATGGTTTTATCAAAGCCAATTTTGCTGCTGATATAACCAATATTTTTCCACAGCCAAATTAAGCAAAGTATTTGCATGGTAAACAGCGACACCGCTGACAGCCAAATTGATTCACTTAGACTAAATATAGCAAGACCGATGGATGCTAATAGTCCAGCCCAAAGTAATACCAATCCCCCAGCAAAACAGACGATCAATATTATGGTGAGTGCCAGTGAACGCATTGACAAACGCCATTCAGCTGCAGCTAAATCTTTGCAGATCCCCATTTGTTGACGGTAATCAACGTAAAGCTGTTTAGTGTAGTCAGTGAGTTTGGCAAGATGATCTTGCCACTGATCAGCATGGAGTTGCTGATCAGTGGTTTCTTGCATTTTCTCATCAGTAGGGTGAGAGTGCGGCATAATCGTTACTTATTACGACGGATTAGTGCGCTCACTAGCATACCTGCTGCAAATGCAATACCCGCTGTCGCTAATGGGTTTTCAGATGCTAGTTGACGTGTTTTGCCGCTGTATTCATTTATTTTTTCACGCGCAACAGCTTGTTTTTCAGACAATGTTTTTGCCGAATTAGTAGCTCCCTCTCGAACACTGTGTTCAGCGCTTGCTGCACGTGATGATAGAGCATCAACGGCATGATGCGCTGCTTCGGTTGCTTTTTCAGTAAATGGCGCCTCTACTTGAGCCGCTTTCGTATCTGCACTGCTTGTGGTGCTTGAATTCGATTTGTTTGTTGCGGTAGTCATAATCATTCCTTAAAAATTGCCATTAAATTGGTAAGTACACTGTCGCAACCTTCGTACCAACAAATAATATTATTTAATATCAGATTGTTATGTAATTAATGGCTCATGTAAGTCGGTATTACCCGTAACTATTGCAGGGTTATTGCGTAAAAATTACCGAATTCGATTTTATTCTACTAATTTGTAATTATTCATTGGTCATTCATTAGCCATTTTTACCCAATAGCTTGCCAAGAAAACCGCAAAAAAGATTTTTTTCTTTGTTTCCCACTTTTTCCCACGTAATTCAGTAGCTTTGCTTGAAGCCTTATTTTTTCTGGCTTTACAAGCAAGTTATGATGATCTGCTTACTTGACAAAATAGCTTGTCAAGCCCTAAACTGGAGCACTGTGGTAAAAAGTGGTTTTTAGTGGATCAAATTGGATCAGTAATAATCGTTAACGATTTACAACCTAATTTTAAGGCAAGCTATGTTTCGGGGTGCGAGCTCTCTGAGTTTGGATGATAAAGGACGCTTTGCGGTACCGACTAAGTACCGAGATGCGATCTTGTCTGAAGATCAGGGCACCGTTATTTGCACCGTAGCACTTAATGAGCCTTGTTTATGGTTATATCCGTTGGCTGAGTGGCTTGAAATTGAATCGCGGTTATTAAAAATTTCTAATATGAATCCACGTGCACGCCGAATGCAACGTATGTTGCTTGGTAATGCTACAGAGTATCAACTCGATAAAAATGGCCGAATTTTGCTTGCACCGTCTTTACGTGCACATGCTGAACTTGGAAAAAAAATCATGTTGGTTGGCTTGATGAATAAGTTTGAGATTTGGGATGAAGATCGTTGGCATGAACAAATGCGCCAAGATACTGAGATAGAACGCCTAGGCGATTTTGAGGCGAATCCCGAATTCGATAATTTCTCACTCTAACCACAAATAAAAAAGGCAAAAAATAGCTAATGACAGCGCAATTTGAACATGTCTCTGTACTGATGGAAGAAACCATAAATGCTTTGGACATAAAGCCCGAAGGTATTTACATGGATGGCACATTTGGTCGCGGTGGACACTCAGGACAAATTTTAGCGCGTCTAAATGATCACGGTCGCTTACAAGCAATCGACCAAGATCCGCAAGCTATTAAAGCTGCCGAAAAATTTGCTGATGATGCCCGTTTTTCAATTGCCCATACCCGTTTTTCTAATTTAAAAACGGTGGCGGAAGACAATGACTTAATTGGTAAAGTCGATGGCATTTTATTAGACATTGGTGTGTCATCACCTCAACTAGACGATGCAGAACGCGGTTTTAGTTTCATGAAAGATGGCCCGCTTGATATGCGCATGGACCCAACCAGCGGTCGCAGTGCTGCACAGTGGTTAGCCGAAGCGGAACTTGAAGACATTACCCATGTGATCAAAACCTTTGGTGAAGAAAAATTTGGTCGTCGTATTGCTCATAAAATTATTGAAACTCGCGAGCACACACCGATTACGAGTACCAAACAATTGGCTGATTTAGTTGATCAAGCCGTGCCAGTAAAAGATAAACATAAGCACCCTGCAACACGCACCTTTCAGGCGATTCGAATTTATATCAACAGTGAGCTCGAAGAAATTCAAACGGCGCTTCAAGCTGCTGTTGAAGTATTAAAGCCGGGTGGACGGCTGGTGGTTATTTCGTTCCACTCACTCGAAGATCGTATTGTTAAGCAGTTTATTAAGAAACAGAGTAAGGGAGAGGCGATACCCAGAGGTCTGCCTTTAACAGATGCACAAATAAATAAAAACCTGACGTTAAAAGCAGTGGGTAAAGCCATTAAGCCGAGCAAGGAAGAAATTGAATTAAATCCTCGTTCGCGCAGCTCGGTGCTAAGGGTTGCACAGAGGTTGTAATGAAAGCAAAAGCGACACATCGCCAACCAAATTTATTTTTAGAGATTTTCAAAGGCCTAGGAGCTAATAAGCTGACCTTGGCCTTGTTGGTTGTGATTCTCGCATCGAGCTTGAGTGTCGTGCAGGTAACTCACTTAGCTCGTCAACAGTTAATAGAACAAGATAAGTTATTGCAAGAGCGTGATGAACTAGACCTTGAATGGCGCTACTTGTTGGTAGAAGAAGAGTTTTATTCACAGCATGCACGTATCGAAGAAGTTGCAACCATGCAATTAGAAATGAAACGGCCAACCAGCCAAGACGAAAAGGTGGTAATACTGCAATGATAAGCAGAAGGAAAAAGCCAACTAATACCTTGATCACATGGCGCTTTATGCTGGTGTGCTCGGTTGTATTTTTAGTCTTTATGACGCTGGTAGCGCGTGCCGCATTTTTGCAAGTAATTGAACCAGACAAAGCGCGTTCAGAAAGTGATAAACGCACAGTACGTGTTGAAAAGCAACATGTACAACGCGGTATGATCTTTGATCGCAATGGCAAAGAGCTGGCGGTAAGTGTGCCTGTGGTTAGTGTGTATGCAGACCCCAAAGCCTTGCATAAATCGTTGGTCAGCAAAGTGCTTCGCCAAGCGCGTAAAAATGGTGAAGATCAAAATGCACTGGCAGAGAACACCGCAGAATTAAATAGACGCATTGCCGCTTATTACAGCAATGATATTCGTTGGCGTGAGCTGGCGGATGTACTGCGTATTGAGCCAACTAAAATCAATGCGCGCCTGCGCGATAATCCGAAACGCCGATTTGTATATTTAAAGCGTCAGGTAACGCCTGCGGTTGCTAATTATATTGGTGATTTACGTTTGCCTGGTATTCATTTACTCGACGAATCAAAACGTTATTATCCTGCTGGCGAAGTGACAGCGCACGTGATTGGTTTTACGAATATCGACGGTCATGGAATCGAAGGAATCGAAAAACTATACGAACAACAACTAACCGGTGTTGAAGGCCAGCGTACTATTCGTAAAGATGCCCAAGGCCGCGAAGTTGAAGTACTTGATGAGCGTGAGCGTGTAGAACCAGAGAATATCCATTTAAGTATTGATCAACGTATTCAAGCCATTGCTTATAAAGCGGTGAAGTCAGCCGTATTATCTTACAAAGCAACATCGGGCTCGGCTATGGTCGTAGATGTAAAAACCGGTGAAGTACTGGCAATGGTTAATAGCCCTTCATTCAACCCGAATAATTTATCAGACGCAGCACCACACAAACGCCGTAACCGTGCCATTACCGATTTGTTTGAACCGGGTTCGACTGTTAAGCCACTAGCCATTTTGGCTGGTTTAGACTACGGCTCAATCCAACCGGATGAAATTATTGATACTTACCCAGGCTGGATGCGCGTTGGCGGGAGCTTAGTACAAGACACGCGTAATCACGGCGAAATGAGCTTAAGAGAAATCTTAAAGTACTCAAGTAATATGGGTGTGACGAAGGTCAGCCAAACCGTACCGAAAGACTATTTTGTGGGCCTTTATGAAAAAGTTGGCTTTGGCAGTGACAGCGGCACCGGAATGGTCGGTGAAAGTAGTGGCTTATTTTATCCACACCGTCGTTGGTCTGATCACGAAATTGCCGCTTTATCGTTTGGTTATAACTTAGCGGTAAGCACGGCACAAATGGCGCGTTTTTATGCCATGTTAGGGTCGGGTGGCGTTATGCGTCCTTTGACTGTGCTGAAGCAAGATTCAATTCCTGAAGGCGAGCGTGTTTTTCAACAAAAGGATGTTGAAGCCGTTGTTCACATGATGGAAAGTGTATTTGAAAAAGGCGGTACGGCACAAAAAGTTCACGTAGATGGCTACCGTGCAGCGGGTAAAACAGGGACCTCTAAAAAGGCCGCTGTGGGTGGTTATGGTGACGAATATGTCGGTTATTTTGCAGGTATAGCGCCAGCCAGCAATCCTCGTTTAGCTGTTGTGGTAATGATAAATGAACCGGGTGGAGATGTTTATTATGGCGGAGCGACGGCAGGTCCTGCATTTGCAGAGATTGTCTCCAATGCCTTAAGAATTTTAAACGTCGCACCGGACAAAGATGCGGTTGCGTACGTGGAAGGCAAAGATAACGATGCGTGATTTAAAACCCATTCTTAATCATATTGACGTGGAGGCTAATTCTTTATTAGTCAATCAACTGCGTCTAGATAGTCGCGATGTTCATCCCGGTGATGTATTTGTGGCAATTAAAGGCCATCAGCTTGATGGCGGCCAGTTTATAAAGAAAGCCATTGAAAGTGGTGCGGTTGCTGTGATTGCTGATCGCTTATGTGAGTTTGAAAGTCATTTCGAACCACTTTACTTAGTGTCTGATTTAGCTAAAAAGCTGCCAGCACTCGCTGCTGCATTCTACCAACAGCCCTCTGCTGAGTTAGATTTAGTGGGCGTAACAGGCACCAATGGCAAATCAACAACGACGGCAATGATCGCGCATTTAGCGCAGCAATGCCATAAATCTGCAGCGGTTATTGGTACGCTGGGTTATGGTCACCCTGAACAGCTAACACCCTTAGCCAATACCACTCCATCAAGTGTTGATTTACAACGTATTTTATCTGAACTACGTGATCAACACATGAATGTGGTTGCAATGGAAGTTTCATCGCATGGTCTGGTGCAACAGCGCGTTGATCATTGTCAGTTTAAAGCCGCCGTTTTTACCAATTTGTCGCGTGATCACTTAGATTATCATGGCACAATGGATGCGTATGGCGATGCCAAATTGATGTTGCTGCGTGATCATAATCCAGAAACTGTTGTGCTTAATCAAGACGATGCACAAGTCGAACAGTGGTTAGAAAAGTACGACTTCAATAACCTAATTTGTTATGGCCATAAAAATTTAGCACCGAAAGGCGCACGCTATGTCTATTTTAGCGATGTCGTTTATAGCAACACCGGTATTTCGGCAACGTTCGAAACAAGCTGGGGTCACGCTGAGGTGCAATCTGCATTATTTGGTGAATTTAACCTCTATAACCTAGCAGCAGCAATGGCCACGCTATTAGGTATGGGTTACCCGCTTTCACAGTTAGTAGACGCATGTAAATCATTGCAACCGGTTGCTGGGCGCATGCAAGCGTTTAGCGCACCGGGTCAACCAACTTGTATTGTTGACTATGCACATACACCAGATGCACTTGCACTGGCATTGCAGGCTTTACAAAAGCATGTCCCCGGGGGCGTGAGCTGTGTGTTTGGCTGTGGCGGTGACCGCGATAAAGGCAAGCGTCCAATGATGGCAAAAGCGGCTGAAGGTAATGCTGATCGTATTATCGTCACCAGCGATAACCCACGCAGTGAAGACCCAAATGCAATTATTGCTGACGTGGTCGCAGGGCTTGAGCACCCAGAGCGCGCGCATTGCGAAGCAGACCGTGCTCGTGCAATTAGTTATGCAATAGAGCAAGCAAATGCCGATGATGTGATTCTTATTGCAGGCAAAGGCCATGAAGACTATCAAATTATTGGCGATCAGCGTATCGACTTCTGCGACCGCCAATATGTACAACAACAACTAAAAGAAAAATCGCAAGGGGCGCAGTTATGATCCCGATGGATTTTGATTGGCTAGCACAGGTTCTAGCAACCGATTACCACGGTGGTAATCACAAAGTGAAAAATATAAATACCGACACACGCACACTGTGCGAGGGTGAAGTATTTTTAGCATTACAAGGGCCTAACTTTGATGGCCATAAATTTGTAGCGCAAGCAAAAGAAAAAGGGGCGATTGCAGCCATTGTTGCGCGCCCTGTTAACGTTGATATTGTGCAGTTTGTTGTCACAGATACTCGTATTGCGCTGGGTCATATTGGGGCGGCGGTGATGGCAGAAGTCTCACCAAAAACCATCGCAATAACAGGCAGTGTTGGTAAAACGACCGTAAAAGAAATGTGTGCAGCAATTCTGTCAGGCCACGGTGAAGTGCTCTCGACTAAAGGCAACTTTAATAACGATATTGGTGTGCCGCTAACATTGTTGTGCCTTGAGCCTCAGCATGAATATGCCGTGATTGAATTGGGTGCTAATCATATTGGTGAGATTGCTTACACTGTTGCCATGACAAAACCAGATGTGGCTGTTGTGTGTAATGTTGCCGCGTCGCACTTAGAAGGTTTTGGCTCGTTACAAGGTGTAGCGACAGCGAAGGGTGAAATTTACGATGGCTTAAAACCGGATGGGGTTGCCATTGTTAATTGTGATAGCGACTTTGCTGATTATTGGTTAGATAAACTGACTCACCGAACAGTAAAGCGTTTTTCTACTACACAACAGTTAGATTATTGGGCTGAAGATGTAGTGCTTGATGAACAAGCGCGCGCTTCATTTATGCTGTGTACAACAGAGCACAAAGTCCCTGTAACGCTTGCTTTGCCTGGTAAGCACAATATTGCTAATGCGCTTATCGCTACCGCGTTAACCACTGAATTAGGTGTGAGTTTAGACAGTATTGCAACTGCGCTTGCATCCATGGGCGAAGTAAAGGGACGCGTTAACGTACTAAAAGTATCAGATAAGCTAACGGTAATTGATGATACTTACAACGCAAATGTGCAGTCAGTTAAAGCAGCCATTGATTTATTGAGCGATATGCCCGGACGCCGTATTTTCGCCTTGGGTGATATGGGCGAACTTGGTGAAGAAGCACGTTTTTATCACCAACAAGTGGGTGAGTATGCTCAGCAAAAGGGCATTGATGAACTTTACAGCCTTGGCGTATTGAGTAAGTCGGCCAGTGATGTTTTTGAAAAGCCAAATCGTCATTTCTCAAGCCGTGAGCAATTATTACAACAATTACAAAGTGTGCTCGCTGAATCTCAGCAAAAGACCACCATTGTAGTGAAAGGATCGCGAAGTTCTCGTATGGAACTTGTGGTAGCAGATTTAGTTAACAGCCAGCAAGATGGCAACAATGGGGTAACGTCATGTTAGTGTGGTTGGCAGAGTATTTAACACAGTATTACAGCGGCTTTAATGTGTTTTCATACCTGACGCTGCGAGCGATTTTAGGTATTTTAACCGCCTTACTTATTTCACTTTATTATGGCCCTAAGCTTATTCGCGGTTTACAAAAAATGCAGATTGGTCAAGTGGTTCGCCATGATGGTCCGGAATCTCATCTGTCTAAAAAAGGCACGCCTACTATGGGCGGAATTTTGATTCTTGGTGCGATTTTTACCAGTACGCTGTTGTGGGCTGATTTATCAAATAAATATGTGTGGGCAACGTTATTTGTTGTGGGATCATTAGGCGTAGTGGGCTTTATTGATGACTACCGTAAAGTAATTCGTAAAGACCCCAAAGGTCTCATCGCTAAGTGGAAGTACTTTTGGCAGTCAGTGATCGCCTTAGTTGTGGCAAGCGCACTTTATTTTACTGCGCAGCAAGGCACTGAAACATCGTTAGTAGTGCCGTTTTTTAAAGATGTACTGCCACAACTTGGCTTGTTTTATATCGTCATGACCTACTTTGTTATTGTCGGCACATCTAACGCGGTAAACCTAACGGATGGGCTTGACGGTTTAGCAATTGTTCCGACTATTTTAGTCGCGTCGGCTCTGGCCATTATTGCTTATTTAACGGGTAACGTGAATTTCTCTAGCTACTTACATATTCCTCATTTACCGCTGGCAAGCGAACTGGTTGTGGTGTGCACCGCGATTGTGGGTGCAGGGCTTGGTTTCTTATGGTTTAACACATACCCAGCACAAGTATTTATGGGCGATGTGGGCTCGCTTGCGCTAGGCGGCGCACTGGGCATTATTGCGGTATTAGTTCGCCAAGAATTAGTGCTCATTATTATGGGCGGTGTGTTTGTGATGGAAGCTTTATCGGTAATTTTACAAGTCGGTTCATATAAGTTACGTGGGCAGCGCATTTTTAGAATGGCGCCTATTCATCACCATTATGAGTTAAAGGGATGGCCAGAGCCACGTGTGATTGTGCGCTTTTGGATTATTTCGATTGTGCTCGTGCTTGCGGGCCTTGCGACATTGAAGATCAGGTAAATGACAGTAATTAACGAGATTAAAAATAAACACATAACAGTGCTCGGACTCGGTGTAACCGGTCTGGGCATTGTGCGTTTTTTATTGTCTCAGAATATTCAGCCAAAGGTTGTGGATAGCCGAGAGCAGCCGCCAGGTGCTGATTGGCTAGCTGAGCATGCGAGTGAGCTGGTTACCCACTTTGGTGATTTAGATAATGCAGCGCTTAGCAATACCGACATCATTATTATCAGCCCTGGGCTTAGTTTAACAACGCCAGCAGTCGCAAAAGCAATGGCTGCGGGGGTAGAAGTGATTGGCGATGTTGAGCTCTTCGCGCGCTTAACAGATAAGCCTATTGTGGCAGTGACGGGGTCAAACGGAAAATCAACTGTGGTGACGCTGGCATTTGAGGTACTCAAAGCTGCGGGTTATAAAGTGGGCCTTGGCGGCAATATAGGCACGGCTGTACTTGATTTATTAGCGCATGACTACGATGTTTTTGTGCTTGAGTTATCCAGTTTTCAGCTTGATACCACCCAGAGCTTAAAAGCACACAGTGCGTGTGTACTCAATGTCAGTGAAGATCATTTAGATCGCTACCCAAGCTATCAAGCTTATATCGACTCGAAGCAACGTATCTATAATGGCGCAGCGCTTTGTGTTGTGAATGCCATTGATGCGGCAACACACACTGCAAAGCAGCCGCAGTTAAGCTTTGCACTTCGTAATGCCGATTATTCGTTAGTTGATCAACAGGGTGAACAATATTTTGCAGCACAAGGTAAGCCTCTGTTACCTGTAAGCAGCTTAAATGTTGTGGGCTCGCATAATCAACAAAATGCATTGGCAGTGATGGCGTTATTAAGCCCATTTGAAATCACAGCCGAGCACTATCAGCAAGCATTTAGTGCCTTTACTGGACTTGCGCACCGGTGTCAGTTTGTCGCTGAAATTAGTGGTGTAAAGTATTTTAATGACTCAAAAGCAACGAATGTTGGCGCGACTATCGCCGCAATTGAAAGCCTGGCTGATCAAGCAAAGCAATTAGTTGTTATTGCCGGTGGCGATGCGAAGGGGGCTGATTTAGATGCCCTAAAACCGTATTTGAACGACAAAGTAAAAGCCTTGGTCTGTTTTGGTAAAGATGCAAAAGCATTAGTGGCGCTTTCAGATAAAGGCCACCTTACTAGCAACATGCATGAAGCAGTGCTACTTGCAAAACAGCTGAGTGATCAGGGCGATATCGTATTACTTGCCCCCGCTTGTGCCAGCATAGATATGTATAACAACTATATGCAGCGTGGGGATGACTTTACCCAGTGCGTATTGGCGGAGGCAGTATGATTGCATTTGCTGATATTCGTGACGCGCTTACACCTAAACAATCTGCACAACTTTATGATGTGCCGTTGATGTATTGTATGTTGATGTTGATTGGGGTTGGCTTTGTGATGGTGACCAGTGCATCGATGCCCACCGCTGAGCGTTTATTTGATAATCCTTATCACATCATTATTCGCCATAGCATGTTCTTAATTATGGGCTTTTTCTTATTCTGGATAGCCACCAATGTCCCAATGGATTGGTGGAAACGCAGTAACCCTTATTTACTCTTGCTGGGCTTAGCTTTACTGGTACTGGTATTGATAGTTGGTCGTGAGGTCAATGGTGCAAAGCGCTGGATACCAGTAGGACCCATTGGTTTTCAGGTAGCAGAAGCCGCTAAGCTGTATTTTTTTAGTTATATTGCTGGCTATTTAGTGCGTAAGCGCGCAGAAGTACAAGAAAACCTGAAAGGCTTCTTTAAGCCGTTAGCCGTGTTTGGTGTGTATGCTTTATTGATATTGATGCAGCCTGACTTAGGCACCGTAGTGGTTCTGTTTGTTACGACGGTGGGCTTACTCTTTCTAGCGGGTGCAAAACTATGGCAATTCTTTGGTCTTATATTAACGGGGATTGCTGCGGTAGTCGTGCTGATTATTGCTGAACCTTACCGTATGGCACGTGTTACAGGCTTTCTTGAACCTTGGGAAGACCCGTTCGGAAAAGGTTACCAATTAGTACAGTCGCTAATGGCATACAGTCAAGGTGGCTGGTTTGGTCAAGGCTTAGGTAATAGTGTGCAAAAGCTACAGTACCTTCCCGAAGCACACAATGACTTTATCTTCGCTGTTATAGGTGAAGAGCTAGGGTTTTTTGGGGTGTTAAGTATTTTAGTGGTGCTTGCAATATTTGTTTTTAGAGCCTTGCTTATTGGTCAAAAAGCGTTGAAGTGCGGTAAAGAGTATGAAGGTTATTTTGCCTTTGCGATTGGTATTTGGTTTGCCTTTCAAACCATGGTAAATGTCGGCGCAAGTGCGGGGATCTTACCGACCAAAGGCTTAACCTTGCCGTTTATTTCGTACGGTGGTTCTAGTTTATTAATTATGACCATCGCAACAGGTGTACTTTTGCGAATTGATTTTGAAACCAAAATGGCGACAAAGCAAGCTACCTCACGCGGAGGCAAACGATGAGTAAAAAATTACTTGTAGTTGCTGGTGGCACCGGTGGGCATATTTTCCCTGGTATTGCGGTTGCAGATTTTTTAAAGCAGCAAGGTTGGCAGGTAAGCTGGATTGGAACACCCGATAGAATGGAAGCCAATGTTGTGCCCAAACACAATATTGAAATTGACTTTATTAACGTAAAAGGTGTGCGCGGTAACGGTATAAAGCGCTTGATTAAAGCCCCTTTTATGGTGATAAATGCCATTTTGCAGGCGCGTAAAATTTTAAAAGCGCAAAAGCCTGATGTCGTACTCGCCATGGGCGGCTATGTGACAGGCCCAACAGGAATTGCCGCAAAAAGCTTAGGGATCCCTCTGGTTATTCATGAACAGAATGCAGTGGCAGGTATGAGTAACCGCTGGTTAGCAAAGTGTGCGAATAAGGTTTTGGCTGCTTTTCCTTCGGCTTTTGCTAAAGGGCAGTGTGAAATCGTTGGTAACCCAGTGCGCGCTAGTGTTGCGACGGTAACGGCTAAGCAAACGCAAACGCCGATTAATGTGCTAGTGGTTGGTGGTTCGCTGGGGGCGCAAGTATTGAATCAGACTTTACCGGCTGTATTCAGTGAGCTTTCAGCGCAAACAACGCTTAATATATGGCACCAAACGGGTAAAAATAATGAACCTAATGTCACCGCGAGCTATCAACAGTTAGGGTTAGCTGATTTTAGCAAAGTGACTGAATTTATTGATGATATGGATAGCGCTTATCAATGGGCCGATTTGGTAATTTGCCGTGCTGGTGCATTGACAGTAAGTGAAATCGCTGCGGCGGGTCGAATGGCTCTATTTGTGCCGTTTCCACATGCAGTGGATGACCATCAAACGGCTAATGCAGGGTATTTAGTCGCCGCGCAAGCTGCTTTGCTGATGCCGCAAAGTGAGTTTACAAAAGATGCGGTTGTGAATGTGTTATCACCTTACTTAAACGCACCAGAAAAAATTTCAACTATGGCAAGTAAAGCAAAACAGCTTGCCATTTTAGATGCCACAGCCAATGTTGCGAAGTGCTGTGAGCAGCTAGCAAATAGAAGAGATAAGTAGTGAAAGAAAGCACGATGAAAGAAAACAGCACTCGTCCTGCGATGCGTCGAATTGACACCATCCATTTTATTGGTATTGGTGGCGCAGGGATGGGTGGCATTGCCGAAGTACTTGCTTTTGAAGGCTACCGTATTACCGGCTCAGATATCGCACACAGTGCCATGACAGAACGCTTGATTCATGTCGGCGCAGAAGTGTTTATCGGGCATGATGAAAATAATGTCAAAGATGCCAGCGTGGTCGTGGTATCAAGTGCGATTAACGATCAAAATCCAGAAATTAAAGCAGCAAAAGCGGCGCGTATTCCGATTGTTCGCCGCGCAGAGATGCTTGCAGAATTAATGCGCTTTCGTCATGGCATTGCCGTGGCAGGAACACATGGTAAAACCACGACAACAAGTTTAATTGCGAGCATTTATGCACAAGCAGGGCTTGATCCCACTTTTATTATTGGCGGCCTGCTAAACAGTGCGGGTAGTAATGCGAAGGTTGGTAAAAGTGATTTTTTAATTGCCGAAGCCGATGAGAGTGATGCGTCGTTTTTACACTTACAGCCGATGGTGTCGGTGATCACAAATATCGAAGAAGATCATATGGATACCTATGGTGGCAGTTTTGAGAAAATGAAAGACACCTATGTCGACTTTATTCATAACTTGCCATTTTACGGTTTAGCGGTTGTTTGCATAGATTCTGAGGTGGCTGCAGAGCTTATTCCTCGTTTTGGTCGCCCAGTGATCACCTACGGTGAATCGGCCGATGCTGATTACCGCATGGTTGATTTTAGCCAGACAGCCAATACCTGTTCATTCAATGTAGTGAATAAACACGGAGAAAGCTTAGCTGTTAGCTTGAATATGCCAGGCAAGCACAATGCATTAAATGCAACCGCTGCGATTGCGGTGGCAAAAGATCAAAATATTGCAAATAATGCAATTTTAGAAGCGCTGGTAAAATTTGAAGGTGTAGGCCGTCGTTTTCAACATTACGGCACATTTGAAAATGAACGCGGTAATGTGATGTTAGTCGATGATTATGGGCATCACCCATCAGAAGTGGCCGCAACCATTGCTGCTGTACGTGAAGGCTGGCCAGATAAACGGTTAGTCATGGTGTACCAACCGCATCGTTATAGCCGTACTCGAGATTTATACGAAGATTTCGTTAAAGTACTTGCCGATGTCGATCAGTTATTACTGCTTGATGTTTATGCTGCAGGTGAAGAGCCCATAGTCGGTGCCGACAGTAAGAGTTTATGCCGTAGTTTACGCCAACGCGGCAAAGAGCCATTGCATGTAGCAAGCAGTGCAGAGCTTGCGGGTGTGCTTGCTGATGTAATGCAAGATAATGATTTAGTTTTAACGCAAGGCGCTGGTAACATAGGCCAATTAGTGAAAAAGTTAGCAGCAAGCAACTTGTCTATTGAACAACTTAAGCAGGTAAATGTATGAGCCAGACAAGCGACAAATTTGGCAAAGTAGCAGTTCTTTTTGGCGGTACATCAGCTGAACGAGAAGTCTCGCTTAAATCGGGCCAAGCCGTATTGAACGCATTGCAGAGTGTTGGCGTTGATGCCATCGCATTTGATCCTAAAGAACAGCCTCTTTGGCAATTAAAAGAGCGCAATATTGAACGAGTATTTATCGCACTTCATGGCCGAGGCGGTGAAGATGGTACGATTCAAGGTGCGCTTGAATTTATGGGACTTCCTTATACTGGCAGTGATGTATTGGGCTCTGCATTGGCTATGGATAAAGTGCGTTGTAAGCATTTATTTAAAGCAATGGGTTTAAGCACAGCACCTTACACCGTTGTTGATAGCCGCCATGAGTTTGATAGCCAAGCAATCATAAACGAATTTGGTAAGGTGATGGTTAAGCCATCGCACGAAGGGTCAAGCATTGGTATGGCTGAAGCGCATACGGCTGAGCAGTTAGATGCCGCTTTAAATGCGGCCTTTAAATTTGACAGCCAAGTACTCGTAGAGCAATGGATTACGGGGCGTGAATTTACCGTCGCTGTTTTAGGTCAAGATGTTCAGCCTGTTATTGAAATGACAACACCGAATGGTTTTTACGACTATCAGGCTAAGTATCAATCAAATACCACTCAGTACCATTGCCCTGCAGATTTATCTCAGCAAGAAACAGAATTATTGCAAGATATGGCTCTTAAAGCCTTTGATTTAGTTGGCGCGAGTGGCTGGGGGCGTGTTGATGCAATGCGTGATGAACAGGGGAATTTTTACTTATTAGAAGTGAATACAGTCCCAGGCATGACCGAAAAGTCGTTGGTGCCAATGGCGGCTAAAGCCAATGGTGCAAGTTTTGAACAATTAGTTGTTCGCATTCTGGAGCAAACACTTTAATATGCATCCTTTTTTGAAGAAAGCGCAACAGTTAAAACAGCAACTTAATTGGTCGCTGATTTTTGGTGTGAGCTTTTTTCTGGTGGTCATTTTTTCTTTAGTAAAGATTACCACAGGGGTGTCTGATTGGTTGGTTGAAAACAAAGATGCGCAAATTAAGCATTTATCAGTGCTTGGACAGCCTCAATACACTGATGAAAAAGCAATTATTAGTGCGATAAAAAAAGCCGACTTATCGAGTTTTTTTGAATTGGATGTCAAACATGTGCAACGCTTGGTACAAAGTCTGCCATGGGTCGCAACGGCATCGGTAAGAAAACAGTGGCCAGATACCTTACAAGTGTATGTGGTTGAGCACCAAGCGGTAGCCCATTGGAACAGTGATTTACTCTTGAATCAATCAGGGGAAGTGTTCCAAGCAAGTAGTGATAAATTACCTGATACGCTACCGCAGCTATATGGCCCTGAAGGCAGTGAAATAGAAGCTTGGACGGCTTTTCGTCAGTTTCAAGCAATGCTAAGGGTGAATGATTTAGAGCTGACAAGTTTAGCGCTCTCTGAGCGTTTTTCGTGGCAGTTATGGCTTGATAACGGCATACGCCTGAATTTAGGCCGCAAAGAAAAAGCGAAGCGTGTACAACGTTTTATTGACGTTTATCCGCGCATGGAACAACGTGCAGATGCACAAATTGATGTTGTTGATTTACGGTACGATACCGGTCTTGCAGTGAGCTGGAAGCCACTTCAAGAAGAACAATTAGAAAATAAGAGTAAGGCATGACTAAGTCAGCAGAAAGAAACCTAGTGATTGGATTAGACGTTGGCACCTCAAAAGTAGTGGCCACCGTTGGTGAAATCACCGCAGATAATAAGCTCAGTATTGTGGGGGTAGGCAGCCAAGTATCGCATGGTATGGATAAAGGCGGCGTAAACGACCTTAACCTTGTTTCTGAATCGATTCGTCGTGCTATTGACGAAGCAGAACTGATGGCCGATTGCCGCATTAGTTCAGTGTACTTAGGTATTTCTGGTAAGCATATTCAGTGTCAGAATGAAAGCGGTGTGGTTGCTATTAACAACACCGAGGTGACAGATGAAGACATTGAAAATGTGATTCATATTGCGCGTTCAGTGCCAATTTCGGCAGAGCGCAAAATGCTGCATGCATTACCGCAAGAATACAGCATTGATATGCAAGAAGGCATTAAAAACCCATTGGGTATGAGTGGCGTGAGAATGGAAGCGCGAGCCCACATTATTACTTGCTCAAACGACATGGCAAAAAATATTGAAAAATGTGTAGAGCGATGTGGTCTTGAAGTGGACCAACTTATCTTTACTGCATTAGCGTCATGTTATTCCGTACTGACTGATGATGAAAAAGAGTTAGGGGTAGCGGTGCTGGATATTGGTGGCGGTACAATGGATATCACCATTTATATTAATGGTGCGCTTCGTCACTCAGCCGTTATTCCTGTTGCGGGTAATCAAGTAACGGGTGATATTGCAAAAATATTTAGAACACCTATATCACATGCAGAGTCACTCAAAGTACAATATGCCTGTGCAAGCAGCCAAATGGCGAGCAACGAAGACACGATTGAAGTGCCAAGTGTGGGTGGGCGACCTGCGCGTATTATGTCTCGTCATACCTTATCTGAGGTTGTTGAGCCGCGTTTTAGAGAATTATTTGAGCTGGCTATGGAAGAAATACGCCGCTCAGGTTTAGAAGACCAAATTGCTGCGGGTCTCGTCATCACTGGCGGAACAGCAAAAATGACAGGGGCAATGGAAGTGGCAGAAGACATTTTCCAAATGCCAGTCAGAATTGGCAAACCAATCGGGATTGTTGGTTTGACAGATTATGTGGATGATCCTTCGTACGCGACCGCGGTTGGTTTGTTACAATACGGCCGTACTATGCAATCGATGAATGCACAAAAATCGAAAGCTGAAGGTGATAATAATTGGTGGAACCGTATTACGAAGTGGTTCCAAGGTGAGTTTTAAAGCTCAAGTCGGAGAGTAAAGATGTTTGATATGATGGAACAGCACAGCGAAGAAGCTGTCATTAAAGTAATTGGTGTGGGCGGCGGCGGCGGTAACGCTGTTGAACACATGGTAAAACAACAAATTGAAGGTGTACGTTTTATTGCGGCAAATACGGATGCACAAGCATTACGTAATTCATCTGCCGATGTAACCGTGCAACTAGGTACACAGATCACCTCTGGTTTAGGTGCGGGTGCAAACCCTGAAGTAGGCCGTAATTCAGCAGAAGAAGACGCTGAAACTATCCGTGCTAGCCTTGAAGGCGCTGATATGGTCTTTATCGCAGCCGGTATGGGTGGCGGTACAGGTACGGGGGCTGCGCCTGTGGTTGCAAAAATTGCAAAAGAGTTAGGGATCTTAACGGTTGCAGTGGTTACTCGTCCGTTTGATTTTGAAGGTAAAAAGCGTGCTGCAGCGGCTGAACAAGGCATTAATGAATTGTCAGAAATTGTAGACTCTCTTATTACAATTCCGAACAATAAATTGCTTAAAGTTTTAGGCAAAGGGACTACACTATTAGATGCCTTCGCAAAAGCAAATGACGTGTTATTTGGTGCTGTTCAAGGCATTGCAGAATTAATCACACGCTCAGGTCTAATCAACGTGGATTTCGCCGACGTACGTACTGTAATGTCAGCGATGGGAACTGCGATGATGGGCACAGCGTCAGCATCTGGCCCAGACCGTGCACAAGAAGCAGCAGAAGCCGCTATTTCAAGTCCATTACTTGAAGATGTTGATTTAACAGGTGCTAAAGGCATTCTTGTTAATATCACTGCGGGCATGGATATTGCGATTGAAGAATTTGAAATTGTGGGTAACCACGTTAAAGCATTAGCGTCTGAAAATGCAACCGTGGTTGTTGGTGCGGTAATTGACCCAGAAATGAGCGACGAGTTACGTGTAACTGTTGTTGCAACAGGTTTAGGGGGCGATCGTCGTCCACAGTTTGGCATCGTTGATAATGGCTTTAAGAAAGCATCAGGCTCTGATGTACAAAGCTCAATGAACCAAACGACTAGCAGCATGTATGTACCAAGCTTTGCAAGTCAAGGCAGCAGTGATGATGTGAGCATGTCAGCAACATCTGAAAAGCAAGAGCCTGTAAAGCAAAGCACAACAAGCAGCTCTGTCTCGTCAAAGACAGCTGAGAGCAATAAAAAGTCTGATAAATCAGAGGGTGGCGATTATTTTGACATCCCCGCTTTCTTAAGAAAGCAAGCTGACTAAGGCTTTTTACTGATAATTTGTTCGATAAATAAACAAATTTGGCAGCTGGATGTATTTATGATACAATCCGCCGTCTAACTGTAACTATAAGTGAGCGAACCTATGATTAAACAGCGTACGATTGCAGAAGTAGTCAAAGCCATAGGAATTGGACTTCATAAAGGTGAGAAGGTCACTATTACTCTCCGACCTGCGAGCGCAAATACTGGGATAGTATTTCGTCGTGTGGACCTTGATCCGGTTGTTGATTTTGAAACAACACCTGAAGCCGTTGGTGATACGCAATTGTGTACCTGTTTAACAAACAAAGATGGTGTTCGCTTATCAACGACTGAGCACCTAATTGCTGCGGTAGCGGCAATGGGTATTGATAATCTAATTGTTGAATTAGACAGCTCAGAAGTGCCTATTATGGATGGTAGTGCATTACCATTCATTTACTTGTTACAAAAAGGCGGCATTAAAGAAGTAAATGCAGCTAAGCGTTTTATTCGTATTAAAGAAAAAGTACGTATTGAAGAAGGTGATAAATGGGCTGAGATCGAACCATACGATGGTTTTCACATCGATTTCGAGATCGCATTTGATCATCCTGCTATCAATGAAAGTCGCCAACGTATTGGTTTAGATATTACGGCACAAAGCTTCACTGAAGAAATCAGCCGTGCGCGTACTTTTGGCTTTATGAAAGACATTGAATATATGCATGCAAACAACCTAGCCTTAGGTGGTAGCATGGATAACGCAGTTGTTTTGGATGAATTTAAAGTATTGAATCCAAACGGCTTACGTTACAGTGATGAGTTTGTTAAACACAAAATCTTAGACTGTGTGGGTGACATGTTTATGACGGGCCATAACATTCTAGGTAAAATCACGGCTTATAAGTCAGGCCATGATTTAAACAATAAGTTACTTCGTAAAATTATGGCGACTGAGTCAGCATGGGAATGGGCAACATTCGATACGCCAGTGACGATGCCAGCACCAGGCCTAGAAGTAGCAACAGCTTAATCGCACGCATATTACAGTTATAAAAAATGACGCTTTAAAGCGTCATTTTTTTGCTTTACGATAAGCATAACTTGTATTACCAATCCGCAAAAATACTTATACCATTCCGCAAAAATACTTAATCATTTTGAGTGATTAAACCAGTCGCTACCTGCGTTAAAAATTTCTGATTTAGAACAACTAAATAACTAAATTTTTGCCTTGTTATCAACGCGGTTTTATTGCCTCAAAAT
>NZ_JACDWU010000096.1:0-1032 GCF_016464045.1 Pseudoalteromonas sp. bablab_jr011
AAAACAACCGCAGAGTTTGATAAAGCGAATGGTCGTCCAAAATATTTTTGGTATCGGGTTGATAAATCATTTTTAAAGCAAATGACCCAAGCAGATGATGAACTTTTAAAAGAATTTAATGATGATGAGCAACTAGATAATTTACTAATGGGTAAACCAATCAAAAAGCTCAATCCACCTGAAATTTTTAAGTTTCCTTGGAAATACGCAGAAAATATAAAACCTGAAAGTGAGATTAAATTTGGCAAAACAGTGTGGCAAAAATTCACTTCGTTTTTAATGATTGATTTATAAAAACTGGCTGTTAGGCCAACATTGAAAGATAAGGATATCAATGTCTATTTCGTATAGATTCGCAAAAATGAATGCAAGAGTGATGGAAAATTCGCAGAATTTTAAAAATTTTTTTTCGAAAAAGAGGTTTAATAAATTCACTGATTTAATGGGTTTTCAAATAGTAAAAATTTTAGTCTTAAAGGATGAAAAAAGAAGGTTTAAAGATTCAAATTGTATTGATAACGAAGGTCGTTATTTAGGTTTCCAAAAAGCAAATGATGCGATGCTTGCGTTAACACTAGGGCCTATATTACTGGGAGCAGTACTAACTACTTTTATGATTATAGCCTTGATTGCATGGTTCTATGAATTGATATACAAACCGAATATTGCTTCATTTCCTGTATTTTTTGTATGTCTTTCTCTTAGTTTTAACCTTTTCTTCCTCAACTTCGGGCCTATTTTAGCACGCTACATTTTACCTCGACGTGAGGTGTATTTTGACCGCATAAATCAAACGGTAAGCTTTACCTGGTCGGTTGATAATGCGCAAAAGAATGAGCATGGTCATGCGACATTTCCGTTCTCAGATATCGAGGCGTTTTACGCTAAAGCCAACCATTCACAAGGACATGGTGTCACCCATGCGATGTATGTGGCTCATAAAGATTACAGCAACCACCGTGGTGCGTTTAGTGAAATTCGCGTTAAAGACAACCCACAAAACCCAAACTACTGTCGTTATACATGGGAGCG